>CAZBDD010000018.1:0-12893 GCA_964490475.1 uncultured Desulfovibrionaceae bacterium | reverse complement strand
CTCATTTTTAAAATTCTTATGGATGAAGGCCGCAAACTTGCCTTTATGCGTTTGTATGCCGGCACCTTAAAGGATGGCGAAAACTATTTGCATGTGCATGAAAAGAAACAAGATAGAGTACAACGTATTTATCGCTTGCATGCTGACCATAAAGAACAATTACGTGAGGCCAGTGCTGGTGATATTGTAGCCATAGTAGGTTTGCGCCATGCCTATACCGGAGCCACCTATGCCACTAAGGATAATGCCTTTGCCCTTGAAAGTATTGAAACCTATGCCCCTGTTATTACCTTAGCCATAGAGCCACGTAATGCCGATGAAGGTAACCTTTTAGATGAAGCGCTTTTGCGCTACACTACAGAAGATCCCACCCTTTTAGCACGCACCGACGAAGATACCGGACACAGAATGCTTTCAGGTATGGGGGAGTTGCACCTTGATGTTATTTTAGAGCGCATGCGTCGTGAATATGCCATAGCACCAAGGGTAGGGCATCCACAAGTTGTGTGCCGTGAAAGCATAGGTAAAGAAGCACAAGCGCAAGCCGAATTTGATAAAGAGCTTGGCAAAGAGCACCATTATGGAAATATACGCATTCACCTTACGCCGCTAGCCCGAGGTACAGGCAATGTGGTCAGTTTCGGCAATGCTTTTCCTGAAAATATTTTAGATAATGCTAAGGAAGCAGCAAAATTTGGCTTGCCCTTAGCTTGGCTACAAGCAGCGAAGCAGGGTCTAGAAGACGCTTTACAAAGCGGCCCTCTTTTGGGCTACCCCTTACAAGATGTAGGTGTACGCATTGAAAGTCTGGAAAAAAAAGAAGGGCTGTCATCACCTCCCGGCTATCATATGGCAGCAGGCATGGCCTTACGAGAGGCTCTTAGTCAAGCTGCACCCATGCTATTAGAGCCCATAATGCAAGTGGAAATTTCTGTTCCGGAAGCTCATCTTGGTTCTGCCATGAGTCTTTTCACCACTTGCGGCGGTAGGGTGGAAAACTTGGGGCATAAAGGCAGCGATATGACTTCAGGTATTAAGGTTATTCAAGGCCTTGCGCCGCTCTCAAAGCTTTTTGGTTTTTCCACGTCCTTACGCTCTGCCACGCAAGGTAGAGCAGGGCTTATTTTACAATTTTCAACCTTTGATGCACTATAATGTCACAACCTAAAGCAAAAAAAAGTTTAGGGCAGCACTTTTTACGCGATAAAAATATTTGCGAAAAGATTGTGCAGCTCTTGCATATTCAAGAAGGCGAAAGCGTCATAGAAATTGGCCCAGGACCTGGGGCTTTAACGACACTTTTAGAACAGCAACCACTCAAGCATTTAGTTCTTATCGAAAAAGATACCTTTTGGGCCAAAGAAAGACAGCGTCTTGCCTTGGCGCGTAAAAAAATGCATGTGCAAGCGGTTCTTATGGATGCCTTACATATGCCATGGAAAAACATTCAGCCAGAAAAACCTTGGAAAATTATCTCTAACTTACCGTATAATGTTGCTTCGCCTCTCATGTGGGATATTTTTTCGCAAAGTACAGGCTTGCTGCGCGCCGTATTTATGATGCAAAAGGAAGTGGGTTTACGCTTAGTGGCAAGCCCCGGTAACAAAGAATATGGCGCTCTGTCTGTATGGACGCAAAGCTTTGTGCGGCCACAATGGGGTTTTGTTGTGGGGCCTAAATCTTTTTCACCACCACCCAAGGTAGACTCTGCCGTACTAGCTTTCACCCCCCTTACAGCAGAGGAAAAAGCTAAGCACCCAAAAGCTTTGGCAAAGCTCATTAAGATGTGTTTTCAGAATAGGCGCAAGCAGCTTAAATCTATTTTACGCCAAAATAATGTATTACACCTCTTGCCTCTATTAGCGGCCTTACATATTGATGAACAGCGCCGCCCAGAAACCCTTTCTCCGCAAGACTTTGCAGCTATTATAGAGCTTATACAACAAGAGAAACTTCCTTTTTAGGATGTCAAAGTTTCGCTTTTTTTATATGCCAGCATTGCGTTCGATAAGTTGCAAGGTGCTAGCCACTTGGCGACCGCTGTTGCCTTGGCTTTGCAATTGTCTTTCAATGGTAGAGATACCTTTTACCACGGTGGAGTGTCTGCGGTTAAAGCGTCTTCCTATTTCTTCAAGAGTGGCTTTGGTATGCTTTCTAGCTAAATAATAAATGGTATCTCTAGCCAGCACATAGGCCTTGCGGCGACTGCGTGAAGTAAGTTGCTCTTCAGTAAGCTTATAAGACGCACAAACAAGCGCGATAATGCGTTCCATATCCAACATAGAGCTCACGGGCATAAATTGCGCCAGTACGTCCATGGCCAATTCAAGGGTAATGTCGCAACGAAGTAATTGTGCTTTGTAAAGCAGATTTTTAAGGCAACTTTCCAATTGGCGCACATCGTCCTGCATATGCTCTACAAGTAAATCAGCCACAATGCTGGGCAATGCTATTTTTTGGGCATGGGCTTTTTGTTGCAAAATGTCACGGCACATATCTCGTGTGGGGGCACCTATATTAGCAAGTACGCCAGAACAAAAATGTGAGACCAACTGACTATCTACATTTAGTAATTCTTTGGGGCTGAAAGATGAGGTGAGTACCACTCTTTTTCCCTTATTTTGCAAAGATTTAATAGTAGCTAAGGCTTCATCTTGTGTTTTTTCCTTGCCCTGAAAGTGGTGTACATCTTCTAAAAGTAACACATCTAAGTCGCGCAAAGAAGCTTTAAAGCTGTCCATTTGCCTATTTTTAATGGAACGAACAAAGTAGGCAGAAAAATCTTCTGCGGTAAGATAGCCTACTTTAGCGCTACGTCCGTTATGTGCAAGGCTTTGGCCTATTGCATGAATAAGGTGCGTTTTACCAAGACCTGAAGAAGCACTGACAAAGAGTGTTTCAATGGATTCGCGGCAAATATCATGGGCGGCGGCATTAGCTAATGCATTACTTGGGCCCACCACAAAATTAGTAAAATCGTGCCGCCAATGCACCTTAGTCAAGGGGCTTTGGTAGGGCAAGGGCAGAGACATTTGCCCACTATGATCATAGACATAATGCGCGTTGTTACTGGACGCGGTAAGAACAGCAGCACTTTTCCTTTGCGTACAGGGGGTTTTTTGTACAGAAGGAGAGTCTGCAGTTTCACGTAGGGGTGTATTATTAAGTTCTTCTGCTACGGTGAAGTTTACATGTATTTCTTTGACATCAGACCCCAGAGCCTGTGCGGCTGCAGAGTGTATAGCCTCGGCAAAACAACGTTGAATCCAGTTACGAGCATAAGAGCTTGGAGTAGCGATAAAGACGGTGTTGTCTTCTACTCTTCCTTTCAAAGGTGCAATCCACACCTTATAGTCGCCGGATTTAAGCGTTTTTTGCAAAATATTGCATATTGATTCCCATTGCGTGTCCATGGGAAGAGTTTTAGCAAACAATGCTTTTTTTAAAAAAGTCCAAGAAATGTATTTTAGTCATTTTTATTCCCCCAAAGTATAACTCTCTCTGAAGTTTTTACTTGTCTGAAAATATTGAATAAAATTATTGCTAATGATTTTTACATTTTCGCGATGTCCTTTGACTGAAAGACTTTTTTTTCTGGGATTTTATTTTTTTCCACATGTTCTTAGACAGTTTTTCCACAGAAAGATATGTAACTTGCTCTTATTTACTCCTTTTTTCGTTGATTTTCATTTTTTATCTAGCGCTTGCAAATCAAGAGCTTAGCCTATGTCAAGCTCTTTTTTTTCTACCCAAAAACTTTTTTTATTTTCTGGCGCAAGCTTTTTCCCTTAAGTTTTTTTTCCTTGCTCCGATACAGCAAAGTAAGCATGGTGTATACCACGCCAACACTTGGGTGCCGTCACACCAGTGCAAGTTTTGGCGATGCTGATGCCCCCCCATTTTTAAAGTTGGGCGGGCAATCCGGTCTCTCTCGTGCCTCGAAGATGTAATAATGCTTTGAGACCACAAAGCCTATGGAGGGAACCCTTTATATAAAGGGTTCCCTCTGACTATTTTTTTCTTAGAGAAACTTTTTCTCGTGCCAAAAAATTTCTTCCAGACCCTCTTCAAAGCGTGTTTATTCTCAACTCATTAGGCTGCTATTTGTCGGCGCGTTTTGAGAGTGAAAGGCATTTTTTGACGCTAACAAAAGTTTCCCTTCGCCCCCCCCTCAAAAGATTAATAAGTTGTCAATGAGTAAAAGTTTGCAGAGTTTTTTTTCAGCGAACTAGAAGAAAGGCTTTGCAAAATAAACAAAGACTGGCATACTTCTTTCTATGAAGAACGCTAAAGTACATTACCCTTTGAAAGATTTACCTTACTTGACCTTTGCCCCGGCTACAGAGCCAGTAGGCATTGTACCCGATGATGATGCGTGTTTTTCCTTGTGGGATGAGTACGGTGTTTTAGACAATGTGCGTGCCCATTCCTTAATAGTAGCGGGCTTTGCCACTGCCTTGGCACATAAAGCTGTAGAAAAAGGCTATGATGTTTGCGTAGCTTCGGTACGTGCAGCGGCACTATTACATGATGTTGCCAAATCTTATACCATACACCATGGGGGAAGCCATGCTCAAATGGGGTCTTCATGGGTAGTACAAGCGACGGGCAACAGGCGCATAGCACAAGGGGTCGCCATGCATGTGTTTTGGCCTTTTGCCTTGCCTGAAAACATGTGTGCACTGCCTTTTTTTATTATTTATGCCGATAAAAGAGTCATGCATGACAAATGCGTAACTTTAGAAGAACGATATGAGGATTTGCTTGCGCGTTATGGCACCACAGAACAGCATCGCTTAGGTATTGCCGTATCATATAAGCAAGGCCAAGACATAGAAAGCGCACTTTCAGCGCAATTGGAGTGTGATCTTAATGCGTATACTTTTGATAGCGGGCGGTTGGTCCAGCGAACGTGAAGTTTCTTTGGCAGGGGCAAAAAACATTGAAAGTGCTTTGCTACAGCGAGGGCATGCAGTAACTTTTTTTGATTTAAGTGCAGATTTTGATAATTTGCTTAATATTGCTCTAGAGCATGATTTTGCTTTCATTAATTTGCACGGCGCACCGGGAGAAGATGGGCTAGTACAGGCTCTTCTTGACAGCATAAATATACCCTATCAAGGCAGTGGGGCGCGTGGATCGTTTTTAGCTTTACACAAAGCAGCTACCAAGCAAATCTATAAAAAACATGCCATACCCACTCCTCCATGGGAGTTTCTTCCCGCTATGCCAGCAGAAGATTGGGTTCCCTCCCTTACATTCCCCATTTTTGTAAAGAGCAATACAGGTGGCTCTTCTCTTTTACTTTTTTGCGTAAATGACAACCAAGAGCTGCGCGAAGCTTTGCAAGAAATCTTTGCTGCAGGCTGTGAAGCCATAGTAGAGCCTAGCATTGATGGGCTTGACAGCACCTGCGGCGTGCTGGGTGAGGAAGCCCTTCCCCCCATACTTATTCGTCCATTGGCAGGCACTTTTTTTGATTATGCCAGTAAATATATACAAGGTGGCGCCGAAGAATTGTGCCCAGCTCCTTTGCCTGCTGCCATCAATGCCCAAATGCAAACTTTGGCTTTAAAGGCGCATAAGGCTTTGGGGCTTAGCGGCTATAGCCGTACGGATTTTCGTATTATGGAAGATGGTACCGTGCTTACGCTAGAAACGAACACTTTGCCGGGTATGACAGCCACGAGTTTATTACCACAAGAGGCGCAAACTCTAGGCATTTCTTTTGGTGAACTTTTAGAAAAACTTATGGAATTAGGTATACAAAAAAATAAAGAGAAAAATATTTAGCTTTATTTTTAAAGTAGATAAATTATGCTTCTAGGCTTGCCATTATTATGACTTTTATATAGGGTGACGCTGTTTTTTGCTAGCCTAGAAAAGAGTAGTGGAAATGTTTTTTATTGGAGTTTTTTAATATTCATTTTTGGGTGTATAAAAAATTTTACAAGCATGGCAAAGGTTAAGTGTATTAGCCTTTGTGACATAAACAAAAAGACAAAGGAGTTTTTTTCATGTCTGTTCCAATCCTTGTGAAGGAATCCCTTATACCGGGACAAACCAGTAAGCTTGTCCTTGATGCGCCGCAAATTGCCAAGAAGGCCAGACCGGGCCACTTTGTTATGTTGCGTCTTCATGAAAAGGGCGAACGTATTCCCCTAACTATTGCTGATGCCGATCCTGAGGCCGGAACCATTACCATAGTGTATATTGTTCTTGGAAAAAGCACGGCTCTTTTAGAAACCTTCAAAGAAGGCGATGAAATTTTGGATGTGTGTGGTCCTTTGGGTAATCCCACACATATTGAGAAAAAAGGTACTGTTGTTTGCGTGGGCGGGGGCACTGGCATTGCCGCCATGCACCACATTGCCAAAGGACATCACCGCATTGGTAATAAAGTAGTAGGAGTCATTGGCGCACGTAGTAAAGATTTACTTCTCTTTGAAAAAGAACTTTCTTCTTTTGTAGATGAATTACTCATTTCCACCGATGATGGCAGCTATGGGCACCATGGGCTTGTGACCGAACTTTTACATGACAAGTTAGAAAATGACAAAGATGTTTTTGAGGTTGTGGCCGTGGGGCCTGTACCCATGATGAATGCTGTGGCAGCTACCACCAAACCCTATGGAACCCCCACTGTAGTAAGTTTAAACTCTATTATGGTCGATGGTATTGGCATGTGTGGTGCGTGCCGTGTAACTGTAGGTGGCGTAACGAAGTTTTCTTGCGTGGATGGCCCTGAGTTTGACGGGCATCAAGTGGACTTTGCAGAATTACGTCGTCGTCTTATAGCTTTTGCAGAACAAGAAAGAACTTCTTTTGATCATTATAGGTGTACTTGCCATGGAAGATAATACCAAGAAAAAAGCAAAAAGAATTGCAACCCCTCGCGTGGACATGCCCTGTTTGCCAGCGGAAGAGCGCAAGCGTAACTTTGAAGAAGTAGCCATTGGCTATACGCCTGAAATGGCCATGACAGAAGCTAGCCGCTGTCTGCAATGTAAAAAACCTAAATGTGTGGAAGGCTGTCCTGTAGAAGTGCCTATCCCGCAATTTATAGCCGCTACGGCTCGTGGAGATATGGACTCTGCCTATCGTATCATCAAAAGCACCAACAGCTTGCCCGCTGTATGTGGTCGTGTATGCCCACAAGAAGTACAATGTGAAGGCAAATGTATTCTTGGTAAAAAAGGGGAACCTGTGGCCATTGGGCGTTTAGAGCGCTTTGTGGCAGACACCTATATTGCCAGTACTGCTTGTGAACAGTTAACAGGTACCAATGCTTGCGCTTTGCCCAACGACAAATTTAAAGTTGCTTGTTTGGGCTCTGGTCCTGCTTCTTTAACTGTAGCCGGTTATCTTTCTGCTCAGGGGTTAAAAGTAGACGTGTACGAAGCCTTGCATGAGCCTGGCGGCGTGCTAGTTTATGGCATTCCCTCTTTTCGTTTGCCTAAAGATGTAGTAGCTACAGAGCTGAATGGCTTACGTTTTACAGGTGTGGATTTTAAATTAAATTGGGTAGGCGGACGCACCATCACCGTACAAGATTTATTGGACGAAGGCTATGACGCTGTTTTCATAGGCGTAGGTGCCGGATTACCTATGTTCTTAAATATTCCTGGGGAAAACTTTGTGGGTGTGTTCTCTGCCAATGAATACCTTACGCGTGCTAACCTTGGCCGTGCCTATCTCTTCCCCGAGCAAGACACACCAACCTATCTTGGAAAGAATGTGACGGTTTTTGGTGCTGGTAACGTGGCTATGGACGCAGCACGCACAGCCATGCGTCTTGGCGCGGAAACAGTGCATATTGTGTATCGTCGTACTCGTGCTGAAATGCCAGCGCGATTGGAAGAAATTCACCATGCCGAGGAAGAAGGCATACAATTAGAATTATTGGCCTCACCTGTTAAATTTAATGGTGATGACAAGCTAAGTTTGAAATCTGTAACCTTGCAGCGCATGAAGCTAGGCGAACCTGATGCTTCTGGCCGTTGCCGCCCTGAGCCCATTGAAGGCGATCTCTACGATTTACCCACAGACTTAGCCATTGTGGCTCTTGGAACTCGTGCTAATCCCATTTTACTTGACGCCACACCAGGGCTTGAATTGAATAAATGGGGTCATATTGTGGTGAATGAAGAAACTGGCGAAACCTCTATTCCCAATGTCTTTGCCGGCGGGGATATTGTCACCGGCGCTGCCACAGTTATTTTGGCCATGGGTGCAGGCCGTAAAGCCGGCAGAGAGATTTGTAAACGCTTACTTGGTGAATAATGAATATGTGAACACATTTGTGTCAGTGTTTCCTAGCTAGTATTTTCAAGGGAAACACTGATGCAAGGGGTTTTTTGAAGGGGAGAGTCTGAGAGGGGAAACTTTTTTTTTCTAAAAAAGTTTCCCCTCTCAGTAAAAAGTATTCCTATATGTCCCCTAACTATTTTCTTTT
This sequence comes from uncultured Desulfovibrionaceae bacterium, assembly GCA_964490475.1. GTDB lineage: Bacteria > Desulfobacterota > Desulfovibrionia > Desulfovibrionales > Desulfovibrionaceae > CAYJAD01. Next base: position 4,438 of record CAZBDD010000018.1, on the reverse strand, counting down.
AACTCTGCAATTTCTTGGGCATAGAGCTTGGCAAGCTCTTCTTGTCCCCATTTGGAATACATATGCGCCATGCGTGCCAATACGGGTAATTCTCGGCCAAATTGTCGTATGGTTACATTATATAAATGCTCAGCAAGGGCAAAATGTTGCATAGATTCGGCGCAGTCAATGGCCTTTATGTAATGTTCTTTGTTCTTGGTATGGTGTTTAAAACTTTCACTCAACACCTTTGTGGCGCTGGCGTATTGTCCAAATTGATTTAAGAGCTCAGCTACATAAAGAATGATGGCAGAATCTTCAAAAAATTCATTGGCAGCGCGCTCTAAATAAGCGCAACCTCTTTCTAATTCGCCTTCTTGCAGCAAGGAGCGCCCTTTATGCAGGAGAGAGTACAAGCGCTCTTGATGCTCCATATTTTCCTGCTGCTTTTGTGCTTGTTCTCGTAAAATGTTAGCAGATTCACGCAACACAGTGACAAGAGGCCCTTCTTTTCCATAGGTATAGCGCAACACATGCTCCTTGCCCGTATTGGCGGGGTCTAACAAGGAGCCTAGCTGCGAGCTAATGCTAAGCAAAAGAGTATTCACATCTCTTTCCAAAGCAGGTATGGAAAGGGCGTTTTGGTGCCTAATTTCACGTAATGCCATAGCTACCTGTTCTAGGGCTTGGGGCATATCATTTTTTTGAGCATAGCCCTTAGCCATGGCAAGTTTCATGCGAATATCTTTAGGTATTGCCATGCGTTTCTCCTCTCCAAATAGTGCAAGCCAATGAAGCATGTGCTTCTAAAATATCTTGAGCTGTGTGGGGCATTAGTAAATCAATATGTTTTCCCTCAAGCCAACGTTGCCGTATGGAGGTTGCACTTATTTCCATACGAGGCAATGGCATATAATAAATCGCTCCATGCCCCTGATGTGGGTATTCTATATGGGCTACCGGTCCGTTTTTCTGTTCTGAAAACGTAGCGTGTGGCCAAAATTGTTGCACGGTTTCAAAGAATTTTTTTCTTTGGCCGCCTCCCCTTGGCATAACGCCTATGTCAGCCAGTAGGGGTAAGTCTAAGCCTTGATACCACGAACTCAGCCCACATAAATTTTCCATGCCCAAAACAAAAAGCAGTTTTTGTTGGGTATACTGCATCTTATAGCTTTGCAGAGTATGCCAAGTATAAGAAGCTCCAGATCTTTTTCCTTCTCTCTCACTGACAGTGAGGCCAGCAATATTTGCACAGGCAGCTTTGAGCATTGCCACTCTTAGGTCAAAAGGTAAGAAGCCAGCAGGATTTTTAAGAGCCGGCGTGGCGCAGGGGATAAGTTCTACACTTTCAATGCCATGAGGAAGGTTTGTATATTCTAGTACCTCAATGGCCAGACGAATATGCCCCACATGTACAGGGTTAAAAGATCCCCCAAACAGTGCTATATAGTTTTGCATGCTTACCTTTAGCAGTCTGTCGCTCCCTTTAGCTGATAGGGTAGCGCCCACAGCAAAATTTTCCCTCTGGACATAATTTTGTTTTTTCGCAAGGGGCACCGGCATGAGCAAATACTTGTGGTAAAATAGCTCTACATTGCTGTAGCATATGCTCTGCCACGTTTCGAATTTCCCACTGAGCTCGGGTGCAACAGCGATGCGCAAAGAAATTGAGCAGAGCGCGGCAATTCATGCTCACAACTATGCGCGTTTCTGCAGCTTGGGGCAATACAAAACGAGCGTCTTCATTGGCTTTAGCATTGCCTTGAGCTGACAATAAAGCATGTATATCGGCATAGGCACTGCCAACTTCTGCCATAAAAGCCTCAAAGCGGGCCAAGGCTTCCGGGTTTTTGGCAATACTTGGTGGTATAATATAATTACACTGAGCTCCGTTCACATAGCGCTGGCTTTGCTGTGAATAGGACGCAATGCGATGTCGCACCAGTTGATGCGACAAGGCTCGTGAGATACCGTCTATGGCGAAGGTAAAACTTACATGCTCTATGGGGCTTTCATGTCCGGATGCCATAATTTTTTCGATGAGTAGAGCTTGTTTTTCGCTAGAAATATTTTCTTCAATCAGCTCACCCCACATATCCCCCACAAATCCATCATAATAGCATTGTCTACAAGCTGCATAAATAACAGCCAAAGGCTGTGGTGTATGGCTTAATAATTGTACTTTTGCACTTACTGGCGGCATGGGATGTCCTTCGCAATTATTTTAAGCAAGCTTACTTTCATTTTACTGCCTTCGTAAAAAAATACTCTAATGCTTTTTGAACATTATCCACTACAATATTTTTTAACCGAGAAATCTTCAATACAAAAAAAGGGAGGAAGAAAACTCTTCCCCCCCTTTATTTCAAAGGTCTATGCGGAAATTTTAAAATAACTTCCCGCGCATTTTTTAAGGGACCTTGGGAAAGTTTTTTAGGCACTTCCCTTAAAAAATCCTCTTATTATACACTTTGTAATACCCATGCCACGCGTCCTAAAATGCGCTGTTGCACCGTTTTTGCGGGCAAACGTGTTTCTGCATACCCTGCGGCATCGGAGCGTAAAATATAATGCACATCGTCATTATCAAGAAAGACTCTGCGTATTACTAAGCCTTCATGAGGCCAAAAGAAAGCATAGACCATGCCAGAAACAAGCGCCTTAACAGCGGTGTCTACACCCACATATGCTTGCCGCAGAAGAGTAGGTTCCATGTTGGGGGCTTCTTGCCGCAACACTTGAATACCTGCATCAGCAAAAGATAAAGGCACAGAAATTTTGCCAACTTGCGGTAAAGCAGGAAGTATATCACCGTCTTTATAGGTGCAGCTCATGCCATACACTGTTAGTATAACACTTTTTGCCGCTGGTTCTCCATACAAAGCAGAAGTTTCAGCAATACCAGATTCAGGCATTTCTTGAGGATAATACCCAGCTTCAGTGCGTAAAAACATAGGGCCTACACCACGTTTCAGCCAATCAGGGTTTAAGCCAAACTTTTCAAAAAGTTTCATGTACCAATCACCGGGCACAGAGTCACGGCGTTTGGCATCGGATATGCTTGACTGACGAATCTCTAAGACTTCTGCTATTTCTACTTGTGTTTTTGTACTTGTCGCGAATTTTATTCGCTCGTACGCTTCTTCAAATGAGGACATCTGTTCCCCCAATTCCTAAAAAATATAATGTAATTATTTAAACTGTAAGGGTGCTAAAATCGGATTATCTTCTGAAAGAATAATGCGAGAATTCTCCATGAAAGAGACATTAAGCACTTCTAGCCCTCGTTGGAATTTATAAAATTCCGGTGCCTTTCCAAAAGATTCAGCATAAATTTTAGCGGCCTTTGCATCACCTTCACCGTGAATAATCTCAGATTGTTTATTGGCTTCAGCCAAAATAACAGCCTTTTGCTTATCGGCGCTGGAACGAATGCGTGTGGACTCTTCCACCCCTTCAGAGCGGTATTGCTTGGCTTGGCGTTCACGCTCAGCCTGCATACGTTGGAAGATGGCCCTTTGGTTTTCTGAAGGTAAGTCCGTACGTTTAATGCGCACATCTACCACTTCTACCCCAAAGCCTTTCATGAGTTCTGCTACACGCTTCGTCACTTCTTCCATGATTTTAGCGCGTTGTGTAGAAACAACTTCAGTTAAGGTATAGCCACCCACAAGGGCGCGTAATTGTGAGTACACCACGTCGTCAAGGCGTGCTTGTGCTCCGGGTATGGTGCGCATGGTTTGATAAAATTCCAAAGGATTTTCAATGCGCCAACGTGCATAGTTATCAAGTACGATGGCTTTTTTATCCACAGTAAAAGCTTCTGTGGGGCGAGCATCATAATCTAAAATACGCGCATCAAAATAGACCACATTTTGCACAAAGGGCAGTTTAAAATGCAGTCCGGGGCCATAAATGGCATCCTTTGGTACACCTAGTTGTAAAACAAGAGCTTTTTCTGTTTCATGTACGGTAAAAAAGCTTTGTCCCATAAGTAAAATTGCCACAAAAAGGCTGACGCCTAATGCAAGAGGATTTTTAAACATTACTGTGCTCCTCCTGTCTTAGGGGCAGTATTATTGGGCGCCATCAAGGGCAACAAGGGAAGCATTTTATCAGCTGTTCCGTGTGGCACAATGACTTTATCTTTAGCATTATACAAAATACTTTCCATGGTATCTAAATAAAGTCTTTGTTTAGTAATATCTTGAGCTTTGTTATATTGTTCAAGCACTGCTAAAAAGCGATTGGCTTTACCGGTAGCTGAAAGTATTTGTGTTTCTTTATACGCTTCAGCTTGGTTTACAATCTCTGCTGCTTCACCTCTAGCCTTGGGCAAAAGTTCATTGCGATAGGCTTCAGCTTCGTTAATGATACGGCTTTTGTCTTCGCGGGCAGAGGCCACGTCTTTAAAGGCATCAATAACTTCTTGTGGGGGATGCACATCTTGTAATTGCAC
>CAZBDD010000017.1:7521-12908 GCA_964490475.1 uncultured Desulfovibrionaceae bacterium | reverse complement strand
GTGCCACATATAAGAATACCCTTTTCTTGCCCATTGTCTAGAGCTTGGCATAATTTTTGGGCAAAGATGGGGTAGTCACAACTTTCTGTGCTGTGCGTACCGTGATCTTTCACCGTGTAGCCCTGTTTTTCTAGGTGGCTTATGATAGTTTCTTTTAATGTAAGGCCTGCATGATCAGAGGCTATATGTATGTGCAAAGACATGGCAACTCCTTAATTTTTACCCAATGCGTCTAAAGGTTTTACTGCGGTAGTTTTGGGATAGGTCAAGCGCAAGGTATCTCGTCTGAATGTTTTTACATTAGAGGAGCGCTCCTTCACAAGAAGCAATGCTTTTCGCTTGCTAGAAATATGTTGAATATTAAGTTTATAGGGAAGTTTTTGACCATCTTTATAGCTAAATTCTATAACCCATCCCTTGCCGTCTTCGGCTTGCCAATAAAGCGGCAGGCCTTGCGAACTTAAGACTAAGGTGCCTTCAAAATCATTACCATCTAAAATATAAGCAGCAGCATTTTTAGGTAATTCTTCTAAAATAGCGGCGGGCAATGCGGCATCTGCGGGTTTAACAATGTCTGAATACTCTTCGCCAAAAACCTTAGCATAATGCCCTTTTAGTATTTGCGTTAAATGCGCAAGACCCAGCGGCATGGGAACACCAATGGTGAAAAGAGGCTTTTGCTCGCCAGAATATAGATACGCTGTTTTTTCTCGAGGTAAATACAAAATAAATTCTTTAGGGCCTTCATATACTTTTGCTACACTCACGCCTACGCCAGCGTTGATATCAAGGCGAATTTCCTTAGAGGAATTTCCCCACAAAAGTGCTGCAGCTCGATCTGTTTTGCCTTCTACTCCATAGCGTAAAGTCAGTTGGTTGCGAAAAGGACTCATGCTGACTTTAGCACTGGCTGCATATTTGTCCCAATATATTTCGGGGGCAGTTTTTTTAGGTGGTTCTACTTTAGGCTCTTCTTGTTTTGACGGCTGTACCGGTGTTACCGGGGCTATTTGTTGTTCTTTGCCACAAGCGCTGAGCAATAAAAGAAGCATAATCATAAGATAATGCACATAATTGAGCGTACGAAAAGATGTGTTCATGGCATTTCCCTAAATTTTTTTAAGTTTTATTTTTATAGCATCGGCATTCTTTGGATTGAATTCTAAAGCTTTTTCATAGCCTGTACGCGCTTCCTTTTTTTTACCTAAAGCACGGGCAATGTCAGCATAATGTTCCCAAATGACGGAATCATGCACAGGGCTTACGCGTACAGCTTCTTGAATATACCGCCACGCCTCTTTATAATTACGATCTTGATAAAGAGCCCAAGCCAAGGAATCTAAAATGTAGTTGGCTGAGGGGGAAAGCTCCACAGCTTTATATAAGAGCTGTAATGCGCGCTTAATGTCTTTGTTCTGCTCTGCTAAAGAATAGCCTACATAGTTTAGAGCCTGGGCATGATTTGGATCAAGGCGAATAATTTCTTCCATAGCTTGTAGGGCTTCTTTTTTCCTATTGCTCTGATCGAATAAAGAGGCGCGTAAAAAGGCAACTTCTGTATTTGTTGGCCATTTTTTGTGGATAATATCAACGTTTTTAGTGGCTTCTTTAAACTTGCCTTGTGTTGCCAATATGCGTATTTCTGCCAGCCAAAAGTCTGGATCATTGGGCATGGCAAATTGGCCTTCGCGTGAATCACGTAAAGCTTCATCTAATTGTTCTAAATCTAAAAGCAATTGCATGCGCAAAAGTAAGGCGCGCGAATAGGCTTTATTGTTTTTGTCAATATTTGTAAGCCATTTATAAGCTTTTTTTAAGTCTTTATCTCTTTCATAGGCAATGGCGGCAAGGTAAAAATACAACTCTTGAGGAGCGTCTTGCACATCGGCTAAACCTAATAGAATAGGTTCTGCTATGTCACTGTATCCAGCGTCTACAAACATGCTGGCAACGGTGACGTTGAGCTCTGGTGTCATGGGGGTATTTTCAAAATATTCAAGAGCTTTTTCAGGTTCTTTTAGTTCTAAAGAAAGCATGATGAGGCGTAAAACAACCTCGTAGCCTTTTGAATAGTTTTTGAGCATTTTTTCGTAAACTTCACGTGCTTTGATGAAATTATTTTCTTGCTCGTATAAAAAACCTAAATCAGTAAGAGCTTCCATAAAGTTTGGTAACTCTGTGACGGTTTTTTCTAAATATTTTTTTGCCTCTGCTCTACGGTTAAGACCTAATAAAGCTTTAGCATAGTAGTAATTTACATGACCCGTGCGATGTGCATCATCAAGGTTATGTAAAATTTTTTCTGCTTCGGCAAAATTTTTATCATTGATAAGTAAAATTGCTAATTCCACACGACCGTCTATATTTTCAGGATATGCGGCAATAAAATCTTTAATATGACTAATTGCTTCTTTGTTTTTTCCTACTCTTTGCAGTATTTCGGCATAAAGCATATGCAAAGCAACATTGCTAGGGTGTTGCTCAAGGCCACGCTGTAAAAAAGGTATTACGCTTTTTTCTTTATTATCTATGGCCCATAGGCCGGCGTCTAGGTAGACAAAAGCCGGAAGCTCCATTTTTGTAAGCTCTTTAACAGTAACAAGAACGCCTTGTTTGTCTCTATTTTGCAGGGCACGATTAAAGAGTAAAAAAACATAAATGCCGTGAGCGTCTGGTTTGTATTTCTTTTTTTGTATTTGCGCTGTGTTTGCGTTTTGTATTTTGTTTTGCGCTGCTGCAGCTTGCCAACGTAAGGGAGAGTCTTGCGCAGAACAACCCCCTACGCCTAAAAAAAGACTGGAAAGAATAAGGCTTACACTGGCAATGCTATGCTTAAATGTCTTTTTCATATTAGTTATTTATCCATTCTTCTGAGAAGTCTTTAATGTCATTGCTTAAATGCTGGCGCAGCTTTTCTAAAAGCCGTGCTTCCAATTGTCGCACTCTTTCTCGGGTAACGTTATACTTTTCGCCAATTTCACGCAAGGTTACTGGTTCGTCAGTGAGTAGCCTATTATAAAGGATGTATGTTTCTTTTTCATTGAGTTTTGGAATAATATTTTGTAAGTGCTTTTGTACGAGTTTGGAAATTTCTGTGCTGGCAATGCTATCTTCTACGCCGGGGTCAAGGGCAGGTAAAAAATCCATACGAGAAGCACCGCCGGTAGCATCGCTTACTTGCATATCTAAAGACATATCAGAAGCGCCAAGGCGTTGCTCCATTTCATGAATTTGCTCCACGCTGACACCAAGTTTTTCTGATAGCATAGAGGCATCGGGGTCAAAACCTTGAGAAATAAGCTTTTGTCTTTCTTTATTTAAATTAAAAAAGAGCTTTCTTTGCACTTGCGTAGTGCCAATTTTTACCATGCGCCAATTATTCATGATATATTTTAAAATATAAGCCTTAATCCAAAAGGCGGCATAGTAAGAAAATTTGATACCTTTATCAGGGTCAAATTTATTTACAGCGCGCATAAGGCCTACATTGCCTTCTTGAATTAAATCAAGAACGTTTTGCATCCAGCGGCGTTGAAAGTCCATGGCAATTTTTACCACAAGGCGCAAATGAGAAGACACTAAGCGAAAGGCGGCGTCTGTGTCTCCAAAATTGCGCACGCGATGAGCAAGCTCCTGTTCTTCTTCTGGTTTTAACATAGGGAAGCGGCTTACTTCCTTAAGGTAAAGATGTAAGTTGTCACGACTTGTAGTTACTTTAGGCAAAGAGGGGTTAGTAAGGGTGAGCATGTTTTCGTGATCATCATCGTGCTCATTTTCAAGATGTTCGACGTCGTCATCGTCGTCTAAATTGTTCATGAGCGCCATGTCGTCATCATCAAGGTCAATGACATCGTCCATGTCGAGACTGGAGCCGTCTGCATCAGTATTTTGAGTAGTGGAATCACTGTGCTCAGTAGAAGAAAGCTTTGCATTGAAATTGGTGCGTAAATCTTCTTCATCAAGCACTATTTCCTCTTTTTCAGAGTCAATAATTTCAACATCTACTTTTTTTTTCTTGCTCGTTTTTGGAGAAGGAGCAATTTTAGTAGTAGCTTTTATACTTTTTTTCATATATATTCTCGATTGTTATGCTGTGAAAACAGCCAGTGCAGACGCCGTGAAAGTGTATCAGTTTTTAGTTTGTCCTTTTCGCTATTTTTAAGTAGTAAAAAGTGCAACACGAGGCGAACAGTTTTTGTGTAGCATAAAAGCTAGCACTTGCACAGCACAAAAAATGGCTTTTAAAAAAAATTTTCCAATATGCTACGTGTATTTTTTGTATATAGAGTGTTTTTATTTTTTAGTGAGGATGTAAGAAAATGAAAGATTTTTGCCATGTATTGCAACAAGGAAGTTTTTTACTTTTAGACGGTGCCATGGGAACCATGCTGCAAGCGGCTGGCTTACCAGCTGGTATGAGCCCCGAAGAATTTTGTTTGGAACGACCTGATATATTGCAAGATATACATAAAGCGTATGTGCAGGCAGGATCAGACATTATTCTGACCTGTTCCTTTGGTGGTAATGCTTTTAAGATGCCAAAGGGCATGGATGTTTTTGCATATAATAGTAAAGTTGCTCAAAGTGCCAAAGCCGCCACGCAAGGGGCACAGCGTCCTGTATTTGTTGCAGGGGATATAGGCCCCACGGGATATTTTGCAAGACCTTTAGGTGAGGTGGAACCCAAAGACCTTATTGCAGCCTATTCAGAACAAGTGCGCGGCTTGTTGCATGGCGGTGTAGATTTATTCTTCATAGAAACTCAATTTGATTTAGCAGAAGCTAAAGCCGCAGTGGTGGCCATTCGCCAACAATGTCGTTTGCCTATTATGGTTTCCATGACTTTTGAACAAGGGGTCAGTTTAACAGGTTCTACACCGGAAATTTTTGTAGAAACCATGCAAAATTTAGGTGTAGTGGCGCTGGGAACCAATTGCAGTGCCGGTCCGGAGCAAATGGTTCCTGTCATTGAAGAAATGCTGAGTTTTTCCAAGGTGCCTGTCATAGTAGAACCCAATGCTGGTTTACCGGAACTCATTAATGGTGAAACAGTATTTCGATTGGATCCTGAAAATTTTGCTGAAAAAACAGCTCGTTTTGCCGCTGCTGGAGTTCAATTGCTTGGCGGATGCTGTGGAACCACTCCGGAGCATATTGCTGCTTTAAAACGTCATATTCAAGATTTAGAGTTGCGCCGTCCCTCGGTGCGGGTCAGCGCCGGAAGCATTGCTTTAACGACGCGTTCGCAATTGATTCGTGTGGGAGAGGAATATCCGCTCACCATTATTGGCGAGCGCATCAATCCTACGGGAAAAAAGCAACTTACCGCAGAGCTTCAAGCTGGAGAATATGGTCTTGCCTTGCGCTATGCTCAAGAACAAATAGCT
>CAZBDD010000017.1:0-7511 GCA_964490475.1 uncultured Desulfovibrionaceae bacterium | reverse complement strand
GCAGGTGCTCCTGTGCTTGATGTGAACGTGGGCGCCCCCATGGTGGATGAAAGTGTTTTATTGCCCGAGCTTATATTACGCCTCACGGAACGCTATGAAGTGCCGCTTTCGCTGGATTCTTCAAACATGGACGCCATTGCCAATGCCTTACCGTATTGTCCAGGATCGGCATTGGTAAATTCCATTAGCGGCGAAGCCGGACGTATGGAAGTGTTAGGGCCTTTATGCCGTGATTATGGAGCCCCATTTATTTTATTACCTCTAAAGGGACGTAATTTACCGGTTCGAGCCACAGAACGTATTGCTATTTTAGAAAGCCTGCTGGAACAAGCTGATGCCTTGGGTATTCCACGGCGTTTGCTCATGGTAGATGTGTTGGCGCTGGCAGTTTCTTCTAAAGGCGAAGCAGGGCGTCAATGCCTTGAAACCATCCGCTGGTGCGTGCGTGAAGGTTTGCCCACGACCATTGGTCTTTCTAATGTTTCTTTTGGCTTACCTGCAAGGGAATTACTTAATGCTACGTATTTGGCCTTGTGCGTTGGGGCTGGCTTAAGCTCCTGCATTGGCAATCCTGCCAATGTACGCCTAGGGGAAGTGCGCGATTGTGCCGATGTGCTTTTACATAAAGATAGAAATGCCGATCACTTTATTCATGCCTATGCCGATTGGACGCCTATACAAGGCGATCAAACAGGGCAGGGCAGTGGCGCCTTAGCCTCGAGACAGGACAAGAAAAGTGTAGCGACGACGTTATTTGATGCCGTACTCTTGGGGGATAAAGATGCCATTATCGGCTTAGTGGAGGCAGAGCTTGCCACCGGTGTTGATGCCATGGCTTTAGTGCAAGAAAAGCTTATTCCTGCCATTACTGAGGTGGGCGTAAAGTACGAAAAGAAAGAATATTTTTTGCCTCAGCTTATTCGCTCTGCTGAAACCATGCAGACAGCATTTGCTCATGTAAAGCCTTTGCTGGAAGAAATGCGTGGCTCGGAAAAGCGCCCAGTTGTAGTGCTTGCTACGGTGGAAGGGGATATTCACGATATAGGAAAAAATATTGTGGCCTTGCTTTTGGGCAATCATGGCTTTGATGTTGTTGATGCAGGAAAAGATGTGAAAGCAGAAGATATTTTGCGTTGTGCGGATGAACATAACGCTGATATTATAGGTCTTTCTGCTCTTATGACCACAACAATGGTGCGTATGGAAGATACCATTAAATTAGTGCAAGAACGCAAAGCCCCCTACAAAGTTATGGTGGGTGGTGCTGTGGTGACACAGGCTTTTGCCGATGCCATTGGAGCACATGGATACTCCGCCGATGCCGTGGGGGCCGTACGCCTTGCGAAATCTTTACTCTAAGGCTATTATGCCTGAAAGGATATTACTATGAAACCAATTCTATTACAGACAAGTGTTCTTTGTTTGTGTGTTTTTTTTGCTATATCTGTTGCATCTGCACAAGGCGTTTTGCTTGCCGATGCAACGAGCAGTTCACAAAAAGTTGTGAAAAATATAAATAAAGATAGTTTATTGAAGTTTATAGAACAAAAGAAAGGGAAAATTGTGCTGGTGAATTTTTTTGCCACATGGTGCCCCCCTTGTAAGAAAGAAATTCCCGGTCTTGTGTCTTTGGCGAAAAAGCGCAGTAAGGATGTGGTCATTGTGGGGCTTTCTTTTGATAAAAATCCAGCTTTACTTCCAGATTTTATAAAAGAATATAAAATACAGTATGATGTATTTTTAGCCGATGCTGGGATACAAGATCTTTTCAATGTTACTTCCATTCCGCATAATGCTGTTTTTGATAAAAATGGTGAAATTGTGGCCAATGAAGGCGGCTATGTGAGTGAAAATGAATTGAACAAGTTTTTTGATAAATTGTTGGAGAAAAAATAACTATGCAGGATTTTACCATTCGTCGTGCGCATATGGAAGATGTTAAAGATATTCATATGATGCTTATGGATTGTGCAAAGCAAGGTCTTCTTTTACCGCGGGCGTTGAGTCATTTATATAGGCATATACGTGATTTTTATGTGGCGGAAACGCCTGATAAAGAGGTGGTGGCCTGTTGTGCGCTGGCACCCACATGGGACAACTTAGCAGAAATTTGTTCCTTGGTGGTGAAAGATTCCTTGCGCCGACGTGGGCTTGGGCGTCGCATAGTTGAACACTGCTTAGAAGACTGTAAAGAGCTAAAAATAAATAAAGTGTTTTCTTTAACCTATCAAGAAGCTTTTTTTGTAAATTTGGGTTTTACTATTGTAGATAAAGATGTGTTGCCACAAAAAATTTGGGCTGACTGTGTGCATTGTCCCAAATATCCTGACTGTGATGAAACAGCTGTCTTTTTAGATCTTTAAGGGGAAAATATGCAAGTAAAAGAAATTCGCCCTATTTTTAGCGCCGAAGAAATATCTGCACGCGTTAAAGAGCTTGGTAAGGAAATTGACGCTGTATATGGTGATGAGCCGCTTGTTATAGTTGGTGTGCTTAAAGGAGCATGTATTTTTTATGCGGATCTTGTGCGTACTATAAGAAATACTGAAGTGGAATTAGATTTTGTACGCGTTTCAAGCTATGGCTACTCTGATTGTTCTTCGCATTCTATTGTTATGAACAAAGATGTGGAAATTGATATACAGGGAAAACATGTGCTTCTTGTGGAAGATATTGTGGACACAGGCCACAGCTTGCAATATTTGTATGAAATCTTTTCCAAACGCGGTGCAAAAACTTTGCGTACCGCTGTGCTCTTGAACAAAAAAGAACGCCGAGAGGTAAAAGTAGATTTCGATTTTGTGGCTTTTACCATTGAAGATGGTTTTGTTGTCGGGTATGGTCTAGATTTTGCAGAGAAATATAGACATTTGCCAGAAATTTGTATACTAGACTTTAAATAGACGTTAATAAAGAAGCTTTGCAGGAGTGTAGCGTGGAAGTACAATGCCCCCAGTGTCAAAGTAGGTTTCATATTCCCGATGCTGCCGTACGCCCCAATGTAAAATTGCGTTGCTCAGTATGTAAGCATGTTTTTCGGTATGAAGGCCCTGCCACGGCAGAGGTTTCTCATCCTCAGAGTGCTGCTGTATCTGCGCCCCCCAGTGCTGTGGAGGCTACAACTTCAAGCGATTCAGGGGCAGATTTAGACCTTGATTCTCCACCTAAGGGGGGAAAGAAAAAAGAAGGTTCTAAGAGCAAAGGTAAGATTTTCATAAGTGTGTTTGTCATTCTGCTCTGTGTTGGTGGCGGTATTGGCGCGTGGTGGTATATGGATACAAAATCACCAAAAACGGAAACAACCAGTGTGGAAGTATCTAAAAATATAGAACTTATTACCATGCGTGATGTGCGTCAATATTATGTCAAAAATGAAAAAATTGGCAGCATTTTTGTGGTAGAAGGCAAAATGGTCAATGGCTTCCCCATTGCTAAAGAGCTTATTGAAGTAGAAGCAGCCATTTATGCCGCTGATAAAACGGTTCTTGCGTCCAAAAAACAATTGGCAGGCACAGCTCTTTCTTTGTTTCAATTACAAGTGCTTGGCAAAGAAGAGCTAGAGTCCTTCTTACACAATGAAATTGAAATTTTAACTAAAAATACCAATGTGCCCAGTGGTGGCGAAGTTCCCTTTATGGTGCTTTTTTATAATCCACCGGCTGAAGTAACAGAGTTTGGTGTTAAAGTTTTTTCTGCTAAAGATGTAAAGAAAAATTAATTGTCAGTAAAAAAAGTCTGCACGGTATTCATATGCAATGCGCTGAAAAGTAATTGCTTTAGGCGTACTATATAGGTTGATATTGAGAATGAATACCGCGCAAAATTTACTGAGAATTGTGCTTGTGCAGTGGGCGTCAATATTATGTCAAAAATGAAAAAGGCAGAATTTTGTGTAAAATTTTTTCGTTAAAGATGTAAAAAAATAATAAATGACAGCAAAAATACGTGAAGTATATCAATGCACGGCGTGCGGTGCTCAATCTGCCCAATGGCACGGCAAATGTCCTAGTTGTCAAGAATGGAATACTTTGCAATCGATGCAAAGTGTTGCAAAAATAGGCAGCAAGAGGCGTGGAAAATCTTTAGGCGCAGTTGCTTCTGGCCCCATCCCTTTAGGGGATGTGAGTGATACAGGGCACGAAGCTTTTGGTACTGGGCTTGATGCCCTTGATAGAGTTTTAGGACAAGGCTTTGTGCCGGGTGCGGCTATTCTTGTGGGCGGAGAACCCGGCATAGGAAAGTCAACCTTGCTTTTACAGGTGGCTGGGTCTGTGGCGGCCTCTGGTCGTAAAGTTGTCTATGCCAGCGGTGAGGAGTCCTTACCACAAATTAAGGGACGTGGGCAACGTTTAGGTGTTTTACACGAAAATTTGCTAGCCATGGCCACCACTTCTGTGGAAGATTTACATAACGTTTTAGATATTCAAGGCCAAAATTCTCCTCCTTCCCTTCTTATCGTTGATTCTGTACAAACCCTCTCTTCTTTAGAAGCTGAAGGGCTTCCTGGTAATGTGAGCCAAGTGCGCGCCGTAGCAACAGATTTATTAGAGCGTTGCCGTCTTTCTGGTGTGAGTTTAATTTTAGTGGGGCATGTAACTAAAGAAGGTAACTTGGCTGGCCCTCGCCTTTTGGAGCATATGGTGGATACGGTTATTTCATTAGAAGGTGATCGCCGCCAAATGTTTCGACTTCTACGTGTTTTTAAAAACCGTTTTGGCCCCAATGAAGAATTGCTTGTTTTTCATATGGCTCAAAAAGGTATGGAAATCATTGCAGATCCTTCTACTTATTTTTTGGGTGCGCGCAATGCATCTCTTAGTGGTACCGCGGTGGTCATGGCAGTAGATGGGCACAGACCGTTGGCTGTTGAAGTGCAAGCCTTGGTTACACGTTCCTATTTAGCTATTCCGCGGCGTACAGGATTAGGTTTTGACACCAACAGGTTGCATCTTTTGCTGGCGGTTTTGGAAAAACGCTTAAAACTAAATTTTGGACAAGTCGATATTTACGCCAAAGTGGGCGGCGGCATGCGCCTTGCTGATCCCGGTATGGATGTGGCTTTAGTGGCGGCGGTGCTTTCTTCTTTTTATGATATCCCCTTGCCAGAAAGAGCCGTGCTTTGGGGGGAAGTGGACTTAAATGGGCAAATTCGCCCTGTTTCTGCTCAAGAAATACGTTATGGACAGGCTTCACGCTTGGGATATAAGCCCATCATTCAACCAGATACCGAAAATAATGGCATTAGCACCGTGATGCAATTACAGCAAATGCTTTTTTCTGCAAAGCGGCCATAAAATGTGAAATACTAAGAGGAAAATATGCAGTTTTATAAAAAATATCCGGAACGTTCTCTTGCCTTACTTTGTCTTGTGTTAAGCCTATTCGTCATATGCATTTTGCCTTATGTTATGTCTCGTGCTTTTGGTGCTATCGTTCTGTTGTTGGCTTGTATCCAACTTGTATGGGCCATATGTACAAAGCGTGGTTGGTTGCAAAATACGCTTATAGTGAGCATGTCATGCTTTTTTGCTCTCTTTGTTGGGGGTATTTTTTTGGATATGCAAAGCCCCAATCTTTCTATGTCCACAATCAGACTTTATAATGGACAACCCAAAAATCCTGCCATACGAGATGACTTGCTCGGTTTTGGTTATGCACACAAGGCACAAACCTTACGCACACAAAAATTTTTGGGAGATAAAGAAGTTTTTGATGTGACAGTTTCTTTTAATGACAGAGGCTTTCGTATAACTCCGCAATATCCAAATGCCCGTATAGGTGTAGTGCTTTTAGGATGTTCATTTACGGAAGGCGTGGGTGTGGAAGATGCTCAAACGTATGCTTATAGGTTAGGTGAGCTATTAGGCGAAAACTACCAAGTATATAATTTTGGCCTTGGGGGTTATGGGCCACATCAAGCCTTAGCTTTGCTAGAAAGCTCTCGTTTGGATTTTTTAAAAACAACTCATGAAAAGTTAGAATTTTATTTTTTGAGTATTGAAGAGCATGAATGGCGTGCTGCCGGACTTGTAGAGTGGGATAATTTTGGTCCTCGTTATGTTTTACAAAATGGGGAAGCTGTGCGTAAAGGTTCCTTTGATTTAGGTTTTCCTTTGTTTACTAAGCTTTGGGAAACTGTGAAAAAAAGTGATATTATGCAAAGGTTTTTCTTGCGTAAAATTTTTTGGAAGCATGAAGATGTGCTTGCTTTACAAACAGCTATTTTGCAAAAGAGTCAAAAAGTTATTGCAGAAAAATTTAAGAGTAATTTTACGATATTGCTAAGTCCTGTTGTAGCAGGAAAAAAAGATGAATATGAAGCTAAAGGGCTAAAAACGCATAGTTTACGTGAGGCTTTAAAAGGTTGGCCTGAAAATGGAACCACTATTCCTTTAGACGGGCACCCTACACCGTATGCGCATGATCTTATAGCAAAGGAAATTGTAACTACGCTGTAGTTTAGTGACTAGCGATTTTTTTTAACGAGATAGTAAGTTGTTTTTATAGTGGCATGGATAAAAGGAGAATGTACATGGCAAAAACGCATTTTGATACGCAGCATGAAGATGATATACTTTTAGAAGAAGAAGTGCGTGAGCCTCGTATGTATAAGGTTCTCTTGCATAATGATGATTATACGAGTATGGATTTTGTAGTGCATATACTTATGACGGTTTTTCGTAAAAGCATGGACGATGCCACGGAAATTATGTTGTCTGTCCATGAACGTGGTATAGGCCTATGCGGTGTATATACACGTGAAATCGCAGAAACAAAAGTTGCTCAGGTGCGCATTTTGGCTCGAGAGGCCGGTTTTCCACTGTTATGTACTTCTGAAAGAGTTGACTAATTTTTTTAAGGCAATATGTTATTGTATGCTATACAGCAGTTTACATATATTCGTGTTAGGTACTGACCATAACACGTAGGAGATACCATGATGCTTGGTAGAGATTTACAAAAAATTTTACATGTGGCTTTGCAAGACGTGCAAAGACGGCGACATGAATTTTTAACTTTGGAACATTTGTTATACGCCATGGCCATAGAGTCTAAGGGGCGAATTTTACTGGAAGGATGCGGGGCTAGTCCTGCTGTTTTGCGTGAACAGTTGGAAGGCTTTTTCGCTTTTCATATGGAAACGCGCGTTGATGAAGCCAGTGAAGAAATAATGCAAACAGAAAGTGTGCAGCGGGTTCTTAGTAATTCTTTGCACCATATTAGAGCTGCAGGGCGCGAATTAGTAGAGTTGGGAGATGTGCTTGCTGCCATTATGGAAGAAGACGAAGCTTATGCGAGTTTTTATTTGAAAAAACAAGGTGTGAGTCGTGCTGATGTTTTAGAATACATTTCTCATGGTGGTAGGGGTAGTGGATCTAGCGGTACAAAAAAAGCTCTTCATGGCGAAGGCGATGAAGACGATGGACAAGGCGATGCCCTTAGCAAGTATACTGTGGATTTAACAGCTAAAGCCAGAGAAGGCAAAGTGGATCCTTTGGTTGGGCGCGAAA
>CAZBDD010000016.1:0-13199 GCA_964490475.1 uncultured Desulfovibrionaceae bacterium | reverse complement strand
GTACTATGGGCTTTAACAAATTGCAACATTGCAAAATAAAGCCCTCATCCTCATATAGTACAAAAGTCACCCTTTGACGACACTTCTAGTTTTTATGGAAACGCTGATTAAATGCCCTTTTGCTCTCTAACTACGTCAAACTCAGCTTACTAAGACTGCATGTATGTCTATATATTATGCACCCTTTGTAAAATTCGTTTTCCTTGTTAGTGAACAAAAAATCTATTAAATCAGCGTTTTCTTATGAGTTATTAGCTTCAAGCGTTTGCTCAAACTGTAAACGCCATTTTTCGGTATCCACTCTTTTAGTTTTAAAATATTCTTTATAATGCCCCTGCACTATATCAAGTAATTGCAAGGCAAGGTCTACTTCCTTACGGGTCATGCCTTTTTCAATATCTTTCTCAATGTCTTTTTTTCGCTGAATAAAGGCTTCCTCTACAATTTTTACAGGCAAGTTGGAAAGCTCTTCAATACCTTCACCATAACGCTCTGAAAACCTTCCAATGGAAAAAACTTGAACAGCATGGCGTTTTTTCCATCCTTCTTGACTCTTTTGGCCTTCTAACTTCTCAATACGTGCTTCCGTATACTGACGATTTTGAAGGACTTTTCTTAATTCTTGGCTCAAAAAGTGTGTTTGACGCAACCAGCCCAGTGCATTATCCGCGTCGGCTTGGTTTCGTATTTCAACTGTTTTACGTAAAGCATTTTCCGCATAGGCCAGTTCTTGATTCAAAATTTTCACAGCATCTTCAGGCGAGGCCTGCCGTAACTTTTGTACACGAACTAAAGCGTCATGTACGGATGCACCGGCCTGATCGCTTATGGGAGCCACCGAAAGTTCCGCTGGCGAAAGTTGCCTTGCCCCCTGCTTTGTTTCAGACTGGTTTTGCCCTTCCATATACTCTTCATAGGCATCTTCTAATTCTTCAATGGCTGACTTATCGGTAAGCAAAGGTGCTGAAATAGCCAAGCGAAAACCTAAAGTAGGCTTTGTGTTGGGAGTAATTTTATTTCCACCGCGTACAAGATAAAAAGGTTCTTCTTGGCGCTGTGCAGAGCGCAGCTTATCCCCGTCCATAATGTATGAACCACCGCGACTGGCAAAACCACCGCTTCTGCCTTCATAATAGCGTACTTGGTATTGACTTAAAGTCATTTCCTGCACATTGCCAAGCATATCGTGAATACCCAAAGGATTAGGACTTAACAAACCAATTTTCTTTATTTTACCATGAGAGGAGGTATGACCGCCAAACCATTCATGCGCGCCCAATTTATCACCATATACTGTGGCAGCTTCAAAAAGTGTTTTATCTACCTTTTTACCGCCACGTGCCGCAAATTCCCATTCTGCCTCAGAAGGAAAGCGAACAAATCCGGGAAATCTGCCGGCAGTGGGCATGGCGTCTAAAGCGTTGGCGTAAAACCATTGATTAAGTTTATCCATAAACTGTATGGCTTCAAAGTACGATACGTTGGTTACCGGTAGGTTATCTTTTTCTGCATTTGCTTCTGTATCTTTAAGATTTATCGGCAATGCCCCCATTACGGCTCTGTATTGTCCACGAGTTATTTCATATTTCCCCAAATAATAGAACCACTGACTCTCGTTTTCTTCGCTAGAAAAAGTACCACCTACCATAACCTTGGTCACAGGAGTACGAAAATCTTCACTTTCGGCATCGCCCATGTAAAATATTTCCCCGTGCATGGGGGTGGCCGCCTCTACTTCAATGGCACGAAAAACAAAACACGTTCCTTGAGGTCCTGGAATAACCAAGTCTCCCTCTGAAGGCTTTGGATTACATAAAGGATTTGCTACCGCCATAGGCAAGGTGGCAAACACAGCCCATAGAAAAAGCAATACTGTAATAATACCTTTTTTCATGATTACCTCTACTATTCATCGCGTAAACTTTCTGCGGCTTCGATTTTCAATAAACGCATAGCGGCAGCAAGCCCAGCTAGCATGGCTGCCAACAAAGCCCACATAACAGCCCAAAGTTGTTGTTCTAAACCAAGCTTACACAATACTTCACCCGGCAAGGTAAAGTTCTGTGCTAACATATTCATATAGTAACCAATAGCATGGAAAAGACCCAAGGAAAGCAACATACCAAGCCCTGTCATCACAAGACCTGCCGTAAGAGGAAATGCGCAAAGACTTGTTCCATGTATCCCCAATAAACGCAGCACAGCAAGAGCACGACGTTTACGCTCCACACTGGCATATAACGAAGCAAGCAGACATATAGCCCCCCCTGCCACGGCGGCTCCTGCAATAAGCCCTAAAATCAGTGAGAGATATTGGTCCATCTGTTGTACACGTTTAATATCAGCCACACGCGTTTTTACAATGACTCCTTCTTTTTCCAATTGTGCCGCCAAGGGTGCCACATCATCTAATGAACGAGCATACATACGAAAGCGGGAGTAATTTTGACGACCTAAGAGTAAGGAAATTTCTTTAGCTACAAGCTCTGTCTGCGCTTGTGCCTGCAAAGGACGCGTAAAAAGCAAATTTAAGCGGCTTACCAGCCCAGGTGCCATTATCGCTGTATTCGCCGGCACGCCATCATGTGCTTGCACCATCATGGTGAAGGAAATGCTTTCCCCCTCTTCGCCTTGCTCAACACTTGGTGTCACTTGCACAATAACCTTTCCAAGGGGAAAACGGGCGGCTGTTGCTGCAGAAACAAGCAAAACATTTGGGCTATGCTTCACATCTTGCCAAAAATCTATGGACATGGCTTCAGGTCCCGATGCTATAGGATGTATACCTTCCCAAGCTTCAGAGGCCCACAAAGCAGTAGATGTTAATTGTAAGGGAAAAGCTTCTTTGCTATCTTTGGCGTCATCTTGTACAAAAAGTGTTAGAGATTCGTCGGGTCTACCGGCTAAGGGAACGATGGCGAACTCTTTACCACGCATAATATTACGCAGCTCTTGAATTTTAAAAAGACTTATGGGAAGATTTCCTGATTCTAAAAGTGTCGCCTGCCAGCCTTTTACTGCGTAATTTTGCGTGCTATCCAAACGCACAAAACCTGTACGTTGACGCACCTGAGCACTCACAATGGGATCAAGGCTTTGCTTAGTGTATAATATTGCAGAATAAAACACAGGATAGGCAAGAGGTTTCTCTCCCGGCCAATTATACGCCTCTACGCCAAAACCATCACGATATGCTTCCATGCGCTCCAATTGTACAAGCGGCACAAAAACCATATCTCGCCCCGATGCCTGTTGTGGCAAAATATCGTGTACGCGCAAAAGCCGACTGACAGTTTCAAGACCGCCGCCCTTCTTTTGACGTGAAATACGCACATCAAGGCTATCGCCTTTTTGTACACCAAGTTTTTGCGCAAGACTGGTTGTGAGCACGCCACTATCTTCTTGCGGTATAGTAACTCGATAAGACTGTAACAGCCAATCCCCTTGGCCGGTGGGTTGCATATCTGCTCGAACGGTTTTTTTTGTGGCTGCGTTATAAAAAGTTCCAGACACACCTAATTCACGTGTTTTGGGCACCACAAAACCTACATGAGGATTTTTTGCCCATTTTTCAAACCATGCGGCATCAAAGGTAGAAGTACCTTGAGGGATAACTTCCATAAATCCTGGGTCATTTATCATTCGCTGACGCATGACCTCTACCACGCCATTTTTCAAGCCAAAGAAAAGTAATAAAGGTAAGGCAATGGCTGCCACTGTAAGCACAAGACAAAGCGTCATGCGTGCATCGTGGCGCAAATCTTTACAGGCCATCCAAATTACAGCAGAAAACTCACGCATATATACGCCCCTGCACAGACGGAACATGCGAAGAAGGCCAAAGCAATGTAGAATGCACATGACCTTGTGCGTCTGTTTTTAATTCAAATTCTGCTCGAGCATCGGCATGGCGCGCCATAAGTTCTCTATCATGACTTACAATAATAGCCCCAGCCCCGCTGTGCTGCACTACTTGTCTAAAGATAGTACAAATATTTTCCGCGGCACCACTGTCTACGGCGGCGGTAGGTTCATCAGCCAACACTACAGCAGGCTTGTGGATGAGCGCTCGAGCAATGGCCACCCTTTGCCTTTGTCCGCCGGAAAGGTGTTGCGGCTTTTTTGACACTTGGTTTGCTATGCCTAAGGCGCCCACTAATTCATGAAACCATGTATTTGTTGCAGCCTCACTCTGACCAAGCAAACGCGCAGGAAGTAAAATATTTTCGCGTACATCCAAAAAGGGTAATAAGCCCCCAGATTGTAGCACATAACCTAAACTTTGACGCCTTATGCGAGCCAGTGTTGGTGCGTTGGCTCGCATAAGGGATATTTTTGCTTTATCTGCACTTTGTAAATACATTTCGCCTTGTTGAGGACGTAATATAAGAGCCAGAATGTCCAACAGAGTGGATTTTCCACAACCACTTTGACCTACTACGGCAATAATGTCGCCTGACTGTAAGGACAACATAGGAACCGATAGATTAAAAACGGCCTCATTTTTTTCGCGCGTTAAGCGTACATCTCGTGCAGATAATAGCATTATGGTAATAACTCTAAAGGAATAGGGGTTACATAATCGTCTGGAGCATCGCCTTGATTTAGTGCTACCCACTGGTCTGGTGTTCCGTGTATGCTTTGATAAGCTGCTACCTTTGCGCGCAAGCTTTCAATAAATTGATCTTGCTCGTCCGGCCCAAGACTTTCCCATAATTCAGAAGACATAGTCATTATTTGGCTTTCATAAGGTAAACCTTTTAAGAAGGCAGGCACAAAACCTGATTCCTGCAAAGATTTAGCTTTAGCCAATTGATCAGCATTACGCGATGCAGTGGCAGACACAGCTTGCAAAGAGGTAAAGAAGTCTGCACTGCCCATTTGAGCCTCTGCACCGGCGGTGATAATATCATTCAACATGACTGCAAGACTATCTAATTGCCGTTTTGTTACCAACAAACGCACTTCCAAAGCCTGGATAGAAGGATCTTCCAAATCTTTATCAGTAACCCATGCTTCGATGTCATTGGGGGCTTGCACTTCTGCTGCTCTACCTACCCAAGTCACTGTGGCTGCTTTAATGATATTATCAAGCCCTTCTTGGCTCAACTGTCCGGCTTTCTTTTCTTCAGGTTTTTCTACAGGCTTTTCTTCAGGTTTGGCAGCTACTTTTTCTGGTGCAGCCTTGGGCTCTGGTAAAGCATTAGCTTCTGCAAGCATTTTTTCTAAAGCATCAGAAAAAGATGTTGTAAATTGCTGAGACTTTTCTACAAAAACCTTTTTATCCTTAGAAGACACAGACCAAAAACCTGCTTCCAATGTCCCTGCATTGCTGGTTAAAGCTGTAAATTGCTTCATGGCAAGGCGATTATATTTTTTCTTTACCTTGGGTGCCACATGTATGCCTAATATGGTTACATTATTTTTTGTGGCCAATTCACGCAAACTCTTTTCATCTAAATTGGTACTATTCCACTTATGCCCCGGTTCGTGTGAAGGAGCATCGCCCACCACAATAACAAAACGCGCTGAACCTTCGCGCCAAGGAGAACTTTCAATGGCACTCTTTACGCCGGCAAACATATCTTCATTTAAATCCACAGAGTCGGTAGTGGTTTCCTTTACACCGCCCAATGTGCTTACAAAGGAAGTAACATCTTGAAGTTCTGGCGTGAAATTCTTTGTTAAATAACCAATATCTTTAATTTCTTCAGAATCTCTATAGGCAACAAGACCAAATTTTATACGCTCTGCCATCTCTGGCTTTGCGGCTAAACTCTTACTCATAGTTTCTAAAGTATTGCGCACTTCTTCAATGTAAGGTTGCATACTACGCGTAGTATCCATGACCCAAACAATATCAAATTTAGCATCTTTCTTTGTTGCGGCAACATCTTTTTCCGTTACAGTGACAGCCTTCAACGCTTCTTGGTTGACGCGAATATCTGCGGGCTTTTCACGTTTTTCATCGGCTTTACCACTCACAGCGGCAAGGCGTAACATGCGTCCTTCATAACTTTCCATGGTGATAGTTTTATGGTCAAGAATAGGCAATAAATAAAATTGCTTAGTCACATCTACAGCCAATTTTGGCTCCATGGAAACAATGGGGAAGTCTTCAGGAAGAGGTGTAGTGGCGGCGGCATCAATGTCAGCGTATAATTTAGCCACATCACCTTCACGCTTATCAGGCATTTCTTTTAGCAAGGCATCAAGACTTTCTTCTTCTTCAAACATAAGCACGGGCTTACGGCCTTGAGGGTGACTGAAAGTCAAGCACATGGTTTGTTTCCATTCAAACACATCCGATGTTTTTATCCAACCTGCAATGGTGCCTTTTTCATCGGTGCCTACTTCATACCATCCGTCACCGGTAGCACGAGATTCACCGCCGGGGCGTGTGTAGACAAAAAAGGGTTTAAAAACTGGAAGCTGGCCTTCAATGAGCTTTGCTTCAGAGGCATCGCCGTAAAGCACAGCTTTAGGACGTGTCAGCACTCGCAAAGGTAAAGGAGACCCCTCTTCAATGGAGACAGGTTTTCGCTCTTCAGCCATAGCGCTAGGAACAACTCCTATACCTG
The DNA here is from genome assembly GCA_964490475.1 of uncultured Desulfovibrionaceae bacterium. GTDB lineage: Bacteria > Desulfobacterota > Desulfovibrionia > Desulfovibrionales > Desulfovibrionaceae > CAYJAD01. The sequence goes on along the minus strand of CAZBDD010000016.1, from coordinate 6,618 downwards.
CTGCAGTTAAAAACATCACAAGCAATAATGCATACATAGATTTTGCCATAAAAACCTCGCTCATCAACTAAAAGTTTATAAATTCCCCTTACCTATTACAAAACAAATATTCCTCAAACAAAAGCATAAGGATATAAAAAACACATTTTTAATAAGCCATTCTTAACATTTTCAACACAAAGTACTTTTAGCATCTTGTCTGAAAACTTTTTTCGTGAATAACCATAAAATGTGTTAATTCTTAAAGAAAAATCAAGTTTTTTCTTCATCAAATTGCTATTCGCAATATATTTTCAAAAAAATAACGTAAGCTTTAGTTTAATGCAAGTTATTTCCTTGTAAAAAGCACAATTTCACAAAAAAATGCTAAAATGTATATTTTTACACAACAAAAAAGCCCTTCTTTATACAAAAGAAGGGCTTAAAGATATACTGATGTTTTAAACTATTTGCTTAAATCCACAACAGTAACTTTACCTGTTTCAGCGTGCAACACGTGCACGGCACAGCCTAGTCATGGATCATAGGAACGTATCAAACGTCCCACATTGACAGGATTTTCCACATCGGGAACTTCCACGCCAAGAAGAGCTTCTTCTACAATACCACGAACACCCTTGTCATCACGAGGGCTACAATTCCAAAGCGTTGCAGAAACAATTTGGTAATTCTCAATAACAGAATCTTTTACGCTAAGGTAGTGGATTAAAGAACCACGAGGAGCTTCTGCACAAGCATAGCCTTCGGCGGTCACAGGCACTTCAAACTTGGTCCAAGTTTCGTCGCCTGCTTTAATTTCTTTAAGCCATTTAGCCACTTGATCAGCAATAAGTGCGGTTTCTTCAGCACGAGCAACGTGACGGCCCATGATGGAGAATACATTTTTTTGACCAATATCGCGGAAGTTCTTTACAGTAAGACCAAAGTGCTCTTTAAGCATCTTTTTACCCACTTCAGACACAGGAGGATTAGTAATCCACATACGTGCAGCGGGGCCTACTTCCATGGGGTTACCATCGTAGCGAGGTGCTTTTACAAAGCTATAAGCATCTTTCTTTTCTAAATCAACAATGGTTTCGGCTTCCATGAAGTTTTTGCCCGTGGTTTTATCGGCAAACCAAGAGTACTTCACGTTTTCTGTTACCTTTTTAGGATCAAAAGGCATATCCTTACCATTGATAAAGACACCGGGCTTTAAGAGGAAGCTTTTCGCGTCGCCGTCTAATTGGAAAACGCCAAAGCAAGAAGCATTCATATGCCCATGACCTTGAGCAAAAAGGTCTTTATAAGCAGCTCCTACTGTGTAGGTAACAGGCAAGTATTTGTTCATAACAAAATCTTGCACTTTCTTAAAGCGAGCAGCGTATTCAGTCAAAGCTTCCTTGGTAGGAATTTCTGTAGCGCCACCGGGGGCAATACCATGAACGTGAGGCATTCTACCGCCGAAAAGAGCTACCATTTGGTGAGCAATACGACGTACTTCCAATGCTTCAAGGTATTGGTCCACGCCCACTTTATTCACAGCTTCGGGCAAGCGCAAGTCAGGCTTAGCCATGCGGGGAATAAAGGGCGCAGTTTCAGGGCCGGCCACGTAGTCAAGGGCAGCCAAATGATAAAAATGCAGAATATGCGATTGCAAGTAGTTAGCGCCAAGAATTAAGTTACGAGTAATACGTCCATTATTGGTAACTTTAATTTTGAATGCATCTTCTTGCGCACCTGCAGAACACATTGCGTGTGATGTAGGGCACACACCGCAAATGCGTTGTACAATTTGTGTGGAATCACGGGGGTCACGACCTTTAAGAATATTCTCAAAACCGCGGTACATCCCGCCAAAAAGTTTTGCATCCACCACCTTACCATTTTCGACCGTAACCTCAGCTTTGAGGTGGCCTTCAATTCTGGTGACCGGATCGATGGCTATAGTAGTTTTAGCCATATATGCCTCCTTAATGCAGCGCACACCTTAGGTGTGGGCATGACAACCTTAGTTAGAATAGAAAGGGGATGAATCGTCAGGGAAACCTGGGGCCGTACAGCTGATACAGGTAGCGTTAGCTACGCACCAGTTTACGCCATTCCATTTACGTTTAAAGGAGTCGCAATAGGCATCAGGGCCTTTACAGCCAAGATCATAGCGACAAGCACTTTTATCCGTCATAATGGCACTCATCTTACCTTCATCAAAAGCACCCACAAATGGACAATTTTCATGTACATTTTCACCATAATATGGTGTTGGACGACCGTCGGTATCTAAAGCTTTAACCACTTCACCAAGACCCTTTTCAAGGCCATTTTCTTTGATGAGTTTTAATGCTAAAGCCACTGTACCAACAATCCAATCAGGTTGTGGAGGACAGCCAGAAATGTTTACTACAGGGGTAGCAATATTATTCTTTTTCAAGAATGCGCTCACGCCCATAGCTTCGGTTTTAGACCCCTTAGCAGCAGGAATACCACCAAAGGATGCACATGTACCCACTGCAAGCATAGCTGCTGCACCGGGAGCAAGTTCTTTTACGAGGTCAGTCATCATGATCTCGTGATGCTTGCCACCTTCGTGGGTTTCGCCCACGACGCAATATTTACCATCAGCAGCTACGGGGATTGCCCCTTCAACTACGACGAAATATTTGCCTTTTTGGGCTTTTGCAATGCTACGCATATGTTCAATAGATTGTTGACCTTCGCAAGCCATCACTGTGGGATGGAATTCGAGGCTGATAACCTTTAACAGTACGTCAGCAATAGTAGGGTTAGCAGTGTCAAGCAAGGATACGGAACAGCCCGTACAGCCTTGTCCTTGAATCCAGAGCACGGCTGGACGCTCGCCACTGGCATCAGCGGCAAACACTTCTTTAACTGCAGGGTGGAACATTTGGGCGACGCCAAATCCAGCTACAGAGCCTGTGCAAAGTTTAACAAAATCACGCCTATTGAGACTCATTCTTGCCTCCTCAAAGTGTAGGGCATTAAAATAGGGCGGGACCCAAAAGGCCACAATGACCTTCTCTTATTGACGCTACGCGAAAAAAACGCTTGTGTCAACAACACTTCATTCTGAACACCAACGAGAATGAGGCTTTTTTTTGCCTTTTCTTTCTTGTTTTACAGCGTATATCTCCAATACAATCAGCTACCGTTACATATAAAAAGCCATGTTTTTTGTAGCTCAAAAACCTTATATTCTCCTTTACAGAAGCATTTTTTTTACATAGCCTTATAAATATTTACTCTGCACATACTTTTAGGATATCTATGAAAAGCATACTCTTTGTGTTTTTTCTTATTTTCATCGGTGCATGCACTCAAAATAAGAAGCAAAACCTTTACCTTGGTGCTCCTTATATGGAGCATCCCTTGGGAGAAGGTGCCCATGCCCCTTATAGTCCACAGCCTCTTGTCAGAGAAGATGGCTTTGATTGCACCACCTATGTAGAGACCCTATTGGCACAAAGAAAAGCGCGTTTACATGGCGGCGCATGGCAAGAGCACCTAACACAATTACGCTATACTGATGGAAATATAGATTTCTTTTCTCGGGCTCATTTTATGGAATATCAATGGATTCCTCATGCCTTACAAAAAGGTTTTATAACGCCTATACAGGGACACGACAGTCGTCTCAGCCCCTTAGATATTAATATGCAGCAATGGTTTTTAACACATTCGCATGTACATACGAAGGATGATGAATACAAAACCAAAGCCTTAAAACAACCCACCCACGCACGCACAAATATTGCCTACATCCCCACAGAAGCAATCACATCGAATTTTTTGCGTGCATTACCCCAAGAAAGCGTGGTCTTTTTTTTCAAAAAACTTTCCAAAGATACTGACACGGGGCTACAGCAAGGTGACATTTTTATTACTCATATGGGTTTTTTGCAGCAACAAACACTTTATCATGCCAGCATCAAATATAAAAAAATACAAAAAATTGACCTATTAGAATATCTACACTCGCGTCCACAATTTATAGGGGTCAGCTTTTATGCAGTACGCTAACAGCACAAAAAAACACCCTAAATATGTTTGTTTGATAATATTACACATATTAATTTTATTAAACATTAACAAGTAGGCTTTTCAATAAAACAATATACCTTTAGGAGGAATTATGCAGTATTTTCGTATTTTCATCTGTAGTTTATTACTACTTCTACTCCAAGGTTTACCTGCGCAAGGCGCCGCAGATGTAAGCCCAGCCGCACAAAAACGCATGTCCATCGTGCTGAGTCAGGCTACAAGGTCAGGTCTGTATTCTTTTCATCGTGATGAATTGCAAGACCCCAAGAACATAAATAAGGTTTTATCTTTTGCAATATCTTATATAGATAAATTTCACTTTAGAAGCAAAACATTTCGCGATAGCAGTGGCATGGGCCCTATATACATGCGGCCTGAAGATGTTAATGAGGTTTTGTCGCGTTTTTTTGAATTCACCCTTCCTCCACTAGCTGAAGGAAAATATGGTTTTGTACGCTTTGATGGAAAGTTTTTTTCTCATCAAGTCGATATGGCGGATGCAAGAAAGTATGCTTATGTGCAGCAAGCCAAAGAGAAAAAAGATGGTTCTATTTCTGTACAAGGCGTATTAGACAACCCCGAATATCCAAAAAATCCTGAAGAAAGAGATACATTTACTGCAGTGCTTAAACCTATAATATGGAACGGCTTCCACACCTACGCCATTATATCCATATATAAGAAAAGTAAATAATCAGGTAAAACAAGAGGAAATTATGATAAAAAAAATATTTTACTGTGTACTTTCACTAACTTTTTTTTACACAAGTCTAGCCACAGCAAAAGAGACTATGCCCTCATGGGAAGGAATCTATTGCAATGCTACCACCGATATTTGCATAAAAATTGACCAACAAGGCATACAAAAAATCGGTGATGATGAGATGTATGATTATGCCCAAGGAACTTTTTTTAGCAAAAAAGGAAATGATCTTATTATTACGGAAGATTTAGACCTTTACAGCCCTACAGATGCTCGTTTTGGTTCTATAAGATTTGAGCTTTCTTCTAATGGAAAAATCATCAAAATAATAAAACCTCTTGAGCCTGAAGAAGAAGGCGCCATAAAAAGATACCATTATGACATCACCTATGGCACTTATATAAAGAAATAATAGTTTGCAACAGTACTAGCTGGCGACAAATAAGACTATAAGTACACACTTTACTTTTTAAAGATTATATTTTATGAATCCATAATTAAATTCCTGAAAAATTGTCTACGTATTTTTTCAACTTTATTTTTTATCCTTAAGGAGGATAATTTTATGAACATTCTTTTTAGCAATAAGCGTGTCTTGGCACTCATGCTTCTTAGCTTTTGCACTCTATTTTTTGCAATGCCAGAACAAGCTTTTGCTACCAAATCTGCCGAAGCTCTCTATGAGGAGGGCCTTGCTCTATACGATGCAGGTAAAGAAAGCGAAGCTGCCACGCTATTTTTACAAGCAGCAGAACAAGGACATGCTGCAGCCCAAACAGAAGTTGGTGTCCTTTATGAAAACGGCACTGGCTTTGAACAGGACTATAAAAAAGCTGCCGAATGGTATCAAAAAGCCGCTGAACAAAAAGACAGAGATGCTCAAGCCTACCTTGCAGATTTATATGTCCGTGGCCTTGGTGTAGAAAAAAATGCTGAAACTGCATTAACTTTATATTTGGAATCTGCCAACGGTGGCAGTGCCTATGGACAATATTATCTGGCTTTCGAATATCTTTATGGTGAAATTGTTAAAGAAGATGTAAAGCAAGCCATTGAATGGTTCCAAAAAGCCGCTGACCAAGATTTTGTAGGTGCTAATACAGAGTTGGCAGAATTTTATCTTGAAGGTAACGGCGTAGAAAAAGACGTAGCAAAAGCCGTTGCTTTAATACACAAAGACGCCGCGCAAGACTATCCTGAAGCACAATATTTGCTAGCCAGATTATACAGAGAAGGCGTAGGGGTAGAAGAAAACCTTACCGAAGCTGTATCATTGCTACGCAAAGCCGCTGACCAAGGTGTTCTAGATGCACAACACGACCTTGCAGTACATTATGAAGAAGGCTATGGCATACCCAAAGATTTAGAGCAATCGGTGGTTTGGTATCGTAAAGCTGCTGAAGAAGGTTTTGCCAAATCTCAAAACAGTCTTGGTATGATGTATGAATACGGCGTCGGCATTGAGAAAGATTTGCAGCAAGCTTTAAACTGGTATACTAAAGCCGCAGAACAAGGCAATGCCTATGGCCAGCACAACCTTGCGCAATTATACGGCAAGGGTAAAGGCGTAGAAAGAGACATGGAAAAGGCTTTCCACTGGGCTGAAAAGGCCGCAGAGCAAGGTGTTGCTCCCGCACAACATAATGTCGGCTACCAATATTCAGAGGGGCTTGGCGTTGCACGTGACCCCGCCAAGGCTTTTGAATGGTTTTCCAAAGCCGCCGAACAAGGCAACGCAAAAGCGCAAAATGACGTTGCTAAATATTACGAAGAAGGCCTTGCCGTAAAACAAGACTCTGAACAAGCATTTGCTTGGTATAAAAAAGCCGCTGAACAAGGTTACTCCTCTGCACAATCGAACTTGGGAAGTCTTTACT
>CAZBDD010000015.1:0-13448 GCA_964490475.1 uncultured Desulfovibrionaceae bacterium | reverse complement strand
AATTTGTCTTGCGTGAACTTACTTTAGGGCAAATACTCGATGATACCGTGGCTCGTTTTCCTCAGAATGAAGCTATCGTCTATGTAGATCAAGACTATCGTCAAACGTGGCAAGAATTTGGTCAAACGGTGGACGAACTCGCTAAGGGGCTTATGGCTTTAGGTGTTAAAAAATCCGAAAAAATAGCCATATGGGCAAGCAATGTACCCTATTGGGTAGCGTTGCAATTTGCCACAGCTAAAATTGGTGCCATTTTAATTACCGTTAATACCAACTATCGCGAACATGAATTACGCTACTTGTTACAGCATTCTGAATGTGAAAATCTTTTCATCATGGATGGTCAACGCGATCATGACTTTGTAAAAACTTTCTATGAAATTTCGCCTGAGCTTAAATCGCAGGATGATAAACAATTCAACAACAGTACCTTTCCGCACTTACGGCGTATATTTTTTCTTGGTCATGAAAAACATCGTGGCATGATATCTATTCCAGAATTACGCGCACTGGCTGACACAGTAAGTCAAGAAGACTATGTGGCGCGGCAAGCATCCTTAAACCCTTGGGATGTTATAAATATGCAATATACCTCCGGTACCACAGGCTTTCCTAAAGGGGTTATGCTCACCCATGTGGGCGTAGGACTTAATGGCTATTGGATTGGTCGCCATCAAGGTTTTACAGAGAAAGATCGCCTTTGCCTACCTGTACCGCTTTTTCATTGTTTTGGTTGTGTGCTTGGCACTATTGCTTGTGTCAATCACGGAACAACCATGGTTATTTTAGAGCAATTTCAAGCATTGCACATGCTTGAAGCCATAGATAGCGAGCGCTGCACTGCGGTGTATGGCGTACCCACCATGTTTATTGCCGCCTTAGAACATAAAATGTTTGAGCGGTTCGATATGTCGAGTTTGCGCACTGGTGTCATGGCAGGCTCAGTTTGCCCAGAACCATTGATGCAACGTGTTACGGAAAAAATGCATCTGACCAATATTACCATATGTTATGGGCTTACTGAGGCTTCTCCTGTTATTACGCAATCAGATGTAACAGATTCCTTAGCCTTGCGTTGCTCTACGGTAGGTTGCGCCATGCCCGGCATTGAGGTAAAGGTCATCAATTGTAAAACGGGTAAGCAGTGTGCCCCCAATGAATCGGGGGAAATTGTTTGTCGTGGTTACAACGTTATGAAAGGCTATTACAATATGCCGGAAGAAAGCGCCGCTGTCATAAATTCCGATGGCTGGTTGCACACCGGAGATTTAGGCTCCATGGATGAAAATGGCTATGTAATTATTACCGGACGTAAAAAAGATATGATTATACGCGGCGGAGAAAATATCTATCCAAAAGAAATTGAAGAATATCTTATGGGTATGGAAAGTATCTTAGACGTGCAAGTGGTGGCTGTGCCCAGTTATAAATATGGTGAAGAAGTGGGGGCTTTTATTATTGCTAAACCAGGCCATGAAGTGTTGCCTGAAGATGTGCGCTATTTTTGCCGAGGAAAAATATCTTGGTTTAAAGTTCCGCGTCATATCTGCACAGTAGAAGAATTTCCCTTAACAGGCAGTGGTAAGGTGCAGAAATATAAATTGCGCCAATTGGCAAGCACCCTTTGGTCTGAAGCTATGAACCCCCCTAAGCCCAGAAAAATAAACTCTGATTGAGTATGCTTATGAAAAAAACTTTATGCCGAGGGCGCAATCTTTTTTTGTTGTCTTTATTTTGCCTCAACCTTTGTTTTCCTTCTGTTGTATGGGCTAAAAATTTTGAAAATTTTAGTATGACCATACCTGATACATGGCAAATATCGCAAGATGTAAATACGTATGTTTTTACAGCACCCCAAGCAACCTGTGCCTTTAGTGTGCTTGTGGCACCGCACCAAGACACCCCTTTTCGAGAATTTGTCATCGGTTTTTATCAAAACCTCAAAGGGGCTCATGCAAAAAACATAGACAATGGTGTAACTTTTGATATGCATATTTTGGAAAAAATTTCGGGAAAAGCGCGTGTAACTATGCAAAGTAAGAACTTTGCTGTGGTGGCAACAATAGGGCAATGCCTCGAACACAACGAAATTTTACATTCTCTGGTCATTTTAGACGAAAACAGACAGCCCCTTAAAGACAGTACCCGCCCCTACCCACTGCTTGAAAAAGATAGGTAATCTATGCTCTCTACTACTAACAAAGCCTTTGTTCAACTTCATATTTCTATTATTCTTGCAGGTTTTACCGGCATATTAGGTAAGCTTATTAGCATGGGTGAAGGATTGCTCGTGTGGTATCGCATGTTTTTCACTTTTGTTATCTTTGGTGTTTATCTTCTCTGCACGGGAAAGCTAGAGAAAATATCTTGGAAAGATTTTTGTAAAATTGGTTTTACTGGTGTACTCATAGCCTTGCACTGGCTTTTTTTCTATGCAAGCATAAAACTTTCCAACGTATCCATTGGTGTGGTGTGTTTTTCCTTGGTAGGTTTTTTCACGGCGCTCTTAGAGCCGGTATTCATGCGCACACGCTTTTCTGCAAGAGAATGTATGTATAGTATACTTACGGTATTTGGGGTGTGTCTGATCTTTTCTTTTGATGTACGCTATCGTGTGGGTATTATAGTGGGTATTATTGCTGCTTTGTTTTGCGCTTTTTATACCATTGGTATTCGTAGATTATGTCAAAATTATAGTTCAGAAACAACTCTTTTGCATCAAATGGGAGGTGGGGTACTTTTCCTCACGCTTATCATGCCTTTCTATCTGGATTATTTTGAAATCACAAAAATCATTCCTTCAATGCAAGATACCATTATGTTACTCATTTTAGCAGTATTCTGCACTATAGGTATGAGCACTTTACTTATTAAAAGCTTACAACATATCTCAGCTTTTACCGTGAATTTGAGTTATAATTTAGAACCTGTTTATAGCATTGCCATTGCCATTGCTTTTTTAGGAGAAGCAAGAGAATTAAATATTTCTTTTTATGTAGGTCTTACATGCATTATTCTTTCAGTGGTCTTACAAAGCCTTTGGGTTATACAAAAGAAAAATGGCAACATACATGATAACATGGTTGTTTAGCAGCCTGTTGAAAAGTTTTGTGCCCAAAAAAGCATCTGATAGATGTCGTTTTATTGTTACCTATTTTCTATAATAATCCGTATTTTTTAGGTAATTCCACCACATACCAATGGTGTAATAATGTTTCATCCTCTGTATGCCAGTGATGGCTTTGCTCATAAAAAGTGAGAAGACTTTCTTCAAATTCAGAAAATTGTATTATTTCTTTTTTTATTTGGCTTTGTAATTGCCTTTCACGGCAAAAAACGATGAGGCATTCTAACAAATCAAAATAGTTATCGTCTTGTGCTGTTTGTAAGGTTTTGAAAAATTCAGCATAAAATGGACTTTCTGCACTGACAGATTGCTCAAAATGTAAATTGTATATGTCTATATGCTCAAGCATTTGGCATAAATAACTTTCCACAGGTGATAATCTGTTTTTTGCTTTAAGCACTTGGCAAAGATTTTTTATGTGTGTGATATGTGTGCTGAATGACATTTGTACCTCTATATAGTGTATATAATAATATTTGTTTATATATAAACAAAACTCGCTTGTCAATATTTCCTCAAACTCTTCTGAACAAAATTTTATAATTTTGCAAAAAGATATGTACCTTTTGAAAAAATAGCTTAAAATATGCCTATATATTGTTTTAGTTGAGAATTTTCCAATAATTCATAAATGGATAAATTACAAAAAAACTACAATTTTTATGAAAAACAGTGGATTTAACAGCGGTACAGACGCACTTTTATTGGCAGCCTATGTCATAAAGCACCTTCCAACGTGTGAGGGTTTTGTGGAGTTAGGCACAGGAAAGGGGATGATAGCAGAGCTTTTGGCGAAAGCATGGCCTCAAGCACAAGGTCTTGGACTTGATATTCAAGAAAAAGCCATAGACCATGCTAAGAAAAACATACAATCATCTGCTTTAGAAAGCCGACTGCAGTATAAGTGTATGGATTTGCAAAAACGGGCATCGCTGCTTGCTTTGCAACAAGAATATTCCTTTTTACCGGTTAGTTGCGTAGTTGCGAATCCGCCTTACTATGCGGAGCAAACAGGGCGACGGGGGCAAGACAAAGAGCGCGAATTAGCCTTACGCCAAGGTCCAGAGACTTTGGGTGTTTTTTGCAAAGCGGCACAGAGCCTATTGCGGCATCACGGATATTTTTTCTGTATTTATACCGCACAGCATATGCCTTATATATTGCGTACGTTAGAAGAGCATGCTTTTGGTATTCGCAGTCTTTTGCCTATACACAGCAGACCACAAAAAAAAGCGCAATGGGTGCTTGTGGGGGCGCGTAAAAACGCAACAACAGATGTTCATATAGAAAAAGCCCTTTGCCTGTATAATCAGGAAAAGGGCCAAGAATATCATGTCGGGGCTGTGGAGTTTTGCCCTTGGCTATAAAATTTAACTTCGCTTTAACTCTATAGCTTTTTGTAACATAGTGTCTGCTGTGGTCACTACTTTGCTATTACTTTGGAAGCCTCTTTGTGTAACAATCATATTGACCATTTCCGTAGACATGTCCACATTTGAGCCTTCTATCTTAAGAGAGTAAATGCTGGCAAAATTTTCTGTACTTGCTTGACCAAGGGTCATGATTCCTGCATCCGCTGTGGCAGTGTACATATTGCCACCTTCACGACGCAGGCCATCATTGCTTGTAAAGCGAGCCACGGGAATTTCGTATAAATCTCTGATTTGTTCATTACTGTAGTAACCAACTACAGTACCGTCAGTGGTGATGTCTATATCAGTCAATTGTCCTTCTGCATAGCCATCTTGCACATTGCTATGCATGGAATTGTAACCATCATATGCAGTGGTGGCTGTTCCCACACGGCTTATGTTTGTACCTATAGTTCCTAAAAGGCTGCTATCTGTACCAACATCAGCGGCAGTGGCAGCGGCGCCTTCCACTGCTCCACCACGTAAACCAAAATCTATTGCCACGCTCTGCCCATTGTAATCTAGTACAGGTACTCCGTCTTGTGTTTCAGATGATACCCAATTGGCTAAATCTTTACTATCGCCACCTGAGAAGGAAAAAGTAGAAATATCGATTATTTCACCCTCAGAATTAAAAGTCATGGTGCCAGTGAGCAGGGCTTGCCCTTCAGGATTCTCAGCTGTGGCTTCAGAGGCTATCAAAAATTCCATAATTTGATTGGGGTCTGCATCAGGAGTGCCATCTACATAAAGATTTAATGTTTGTGCTTCGCCATTGGCATCATAAATGCGTACGCCTTGTGCATAACTATATTGCAAACTAGATAGAGGGGGCTGATTTGTGCCATCATAGGCTTGCACCATATTAAAATATGGAGTGCTGCTTGCTGTGCCATGAGAGTCTTCTACTTCTCCCAAGTTAAAACCTAATGATACCGAAGAGGTGGCTTTACCGGGAATGGTAGAGGTAGGGTCAATTTGAATGTCTCCTAACTCGCCCTGATTTCCTTGCTCATCAATGGCGTAACCATTCAGAGTTTCACCTGAAGGCAACGTTACATATCCTTGCTCATCAAAGCGGAAGTTGCCTGCACGGGTATACAAAGTTTCACCATCAAGACCAGTTACTTGAAAAAATCCGTCACCAACCAAGGCCATATCGGTTATGGAGCTGCCATCTTCCACTGTGCCTTGTGTGAAAATAGTACGCACAGTATCTATTTGTACGCCCTTTCCCAGCTGTCCCAGAGCCACATAAGACTCTTCTTGGGCACCCCAAGAGTTTCCTGTCATGCCTTGATCAGTATAAATTAAATCAGAAAATTGAATATTTTGCTGCTTATAACCAATGGTACTGACATTGGCTAAATTGTTAGAAACAACATTCATACCTTCTGATAAACTTTTCATGCCTGTGGCACCGATATAAAGAGCACTTAGCATACGACTTCCTCTTTTATTTACCGTACGTTATTCATACCCTGAGGGATAAGTGTACGGTGCTTTGATTCTTGCCTCTTGCAACTAGCAAGCAATGTGCAGAATCATCATGATATATATAAGCGGAAAATTTTTCCTACTTAAAAATCCTTATATTTATATAAGCAGATACTGTGCCAACGTAAAAAAAATTATCCTGCTCAAAGTCTCAAATCAAGTATTCAGAGGAGAAAACACGAAAAATAAACGCTTACCGTGAAGTAAGGCTTCGCCTATTCTTGATTTTTGGTCGCATTGACTCATTATTGCTAGGCTTGACCTTAAAAACGTATATCGCTACTATGAATTATGGCAATTCTGTCATGTCTTCTATTTTTCTGTACCTAATTTTAAAAACTGGAGTTTTTATGAAAAAGACTTGTAAATGTTTAAGCGTTTTGGGAGTTTTTGTAGGTCTTACAGTTTTTACCCTGTCAGGAGCAAGTTTTGCAGATGAAAGCAAAGGTAAGCAACTTTATACCTCTTGCGCAAGCTGTCATAGTGCCGGCAATAAAAATCTTGCCGGTAAGGATGAAGGCTATCTTTTATCAAAAATGCAAGCTTTTAGAGCAGGAAATAAAGGAAAAATGACACAGCTTTTACAAGCTATGTCAGAAGAAGATGTTAAAGTGCTCGCTAAATATATCAGCGGCATGAAATAAAATACAAAGGCTGTTGATAAGAAATCTATTTCTTATCAACAGCCTAAAATATTTAAAAAATCTTAGATAGAATGAATTGTGCAGCTGAACACGCTCTAATAGGCGCCTTCCCCTCGCAGCGCCACCGGTATCGTGCGCATTAAAATCCATAAATCCATCCATACAGACCAATGTGTCACATAATAATGGTCGTAAGAAACACGCTGTTCGTAAGTGGTATTGTTGCGTCCAGAAATTTGCCATAAGCCTGTAATACCGGGCTTAACATCTGTATAATCAAGATACACGTTGCCGTAGCGTTCAATTTCATCATCCACTATGGGGCGTGGTCCCACAAGGCTCATGGTTCCTAGTAGTACATTGAAGAGCTGGGGCAATTCGTCTAGGCTTGTTTTACGCAAAAAATGCCCCATGGCTGTAATGCGCGGATCATTACGCAATTTTCTATCCTTTTCCCATTCTTCGCGCAAAGCAGGGTTATTGTGCAGATATTCATGTAAAATACTGTCTGCATTTTTTACCATGGTTCTAAATTTATAAATAGAAATATGTTTACCACCTTGCCCTATACGTTTTTGTTTATATATGGCAGGGCCGGAACTACCACAACGAATGCAGGCAATAAGGAAAAGGAATAAAGGGGCACCACATAGAAGGGCTACACTTGCAAAAACTATATCAAGCCAGCGTTTTATACGATTACGTCGTGAATCTGAAAGATTTTGACGTACTAAAAAAGCTTCTGTACTACCCAAAAGACGCGGAGCTAGCCAATATTTTTTGGCTCCCTCTGTATGGGGGGGGATAATTAATATGTGCTTACAATGCCGCGCTATTTCTTCAAAATGTTGTAAAGCTTGTTCTCTGTCTCCTCTATTGCTAAGCCAAATAAAAACGGGACTTATATATTTTTTATACTGATCTTGGATAATTTTTTCACAGAACATCATATCCTTGGTTACATCAATACACGTAACAGGGCGAAGTCCACGCTCAGGATTTTCCATAAGTTCTTGCCAAATATTCTTTGTAAGCTCTTTGTCTTGCAAAAATATTACTGGCGCTCCCCACCATGCATAACGGCAGAGTTTTTTTTGTATATATCCGCGCACGATGGGAACAACAAATAAGGTGATAAACCAAGAAAAAACCATTATGGAACGAGAATATTTTAAGGAAGTTTGCCCCATAAAAAGAATTATAAGTACAACAAGGTATGTTAAGGTAACCCCGAAGAAAGCTTTTTTAAGAACTTTATGAGCAGGTGGAACAGGCGTTTCATAAGAGCCTTGAATAAGCATAATAATGGGGCCTAAAAGTAAAGCTAGGCATATCCATATATACAGTTCGAAGGATACACCACCCCATAAGGAACGCAGCAAAAAAACAAGTGTAAAAACGCTTTGCATAGCTATGCCATCGCTGAGCATAGATATCCACTGGGCAGGGCGCAAGCCTGTAATTTTACGTAAGGTATTGTCCCACATGCAAACTCCTCAAAACAGCTTAATAATGCAGTAACCGTGTTTATTGTGATTAAAAGGTTCGATATATTACAACTTAATGTATAATCTATCAATCTTTTATATACAGTCTAGCCAGATGTGCTCACAGCTTTTATGCTTTAAAGAGTTTGCATCATTATTTTTTGGCGTTCAGTCGCGTAGACATAGGCTTGCCACTTTAGCAATATTTTGTTAATTCTGCTCTTTGGTTTGAGGCTATGTTTTTGTTATTTAAACTTTTACGGAGTACAACGCACTATGAAAAGACTTTTTACTTTCTGTCTCTTTGCTCTTATGCTTATGACAGCTCTTCCTGTCCAAGCAGCGCAAAAGCACTATGTTAACGGTATTGATGCCAACTACCCTCCTTTTGGCTATATGGATAAAACCGGTAAGCCTGCAGGTTTTGATGTGGAATCCATGGATTGGATTGCTAAAAAAATGGGTTTCACCGTGGAACATAAGCCCATTGCTTGGGACGGCATTATTCCTGCGCTTTTAGGACAGCAAATTGACATGATTGCCTCCGGCATGAGCATCACCCCTGACCGCAGTAAGGTTGTGACTTTCTCTGCACCTTACTGGGAAGTTTCTCGTGTTTTCATTGTGGGTAAAGATTCTAAGCTCACCCCCAAGGATATTTTGTCTCAAAAAATAAAAATTGGCGTGCAACGTGGCACTTCCGAAGCCTCTGATATGCAAAAAGAGCAAAAGGAAAAAAATTATCCTTTTGAAATGGTAAACTATGAGTCTTCTCCTTTAATTGTAGAAGATTTATTAAATGGTCGTATTCAAGCCGGTCTTATGGACAAGTTGCCTGCAGATGACGCCATTGCCAAAGGAAAAGCTGTGAAGATTGCCGGCGTACACGGTAAGCCAGATAAATTTGGTGTGGCTGTGCGTAATCAAGATAAAGAGCTGTTAAGTATGATTAATGAGGGCTATAAGTTGCTTATGGCTGACCCGCATTGGAATGTTTTGAAGAAAAAATATTTGCAAGATAAGAAATAATTTACCATAATCCCCCATCTACACAGGATGGGGGATTTTATTTTTTTATGGACATATTTATTACACTTTGGGATGCCTTGCCCTATATTTTGGGGGGAAGCCTTGTAACCATTGCCAATGTAAGCATAGCTCTTGGCGCTGGTCTTATGCTGGGCGTTCCTTTGGCTATGCTTCAAGTTTATGGACCACGTTTCATAAGTCGTATTATTTCTTTATATGTATGGTTTTTTCGAGGCGTGCCCATTTTGGTTTTACTATTTTTGTTTTATGGCCTTTTCCTCACGCTTCAACTGCCGGCCAACCCCTTTATTATTTCGTGCGTGGTACTTGGCCTTACCAGTACTGCCTATCAATCACAAATTTATCGTGGTGCCATTTTGGCTTTGCCGCAAGGGCAGTTAAAAGCCGCGCAAGCTTTAGGTATGCGCAATTTTACCGCCATACGTCATATTATTTTACCGCAAGCCATGCGTATGTCTATTCCAGGCTTTGCCAATGAATTTTCTATATTGCTTAAAGACTCTGCCATTTGTTATGTGCTTGGCACGCAAGAGATTATGGCAAGAGCCAATTTTGTAGCTTCACGTACCTATGAACATTTGGCTTTTTTTGCTTTGGCCGGTCTTATTTACTTTGTTATTACTGTTATTGGCTTTCGCTTTTTGCGCATGTTAGAAAAAAGAACCTATATTCCCGGTTATGCCGTTTCTTGATTTGCATAGGATACCCATGAGAACACCTGTCGTACATATTAAATCCATTAGTAAGACCCTTGGCGGAAAGAAAATTTTACAAGATTGCTCTTTATCCATAAATCGAGGGGAGTTAAAAGTACTCATTGGCCCTTCAGGAGCCGGAAAAAGTACACTTTTACAATGTATTAACTGTCTTATTCCTCCAGATGAAGGACAAATTTTCTTAGAAAATCAAGAATTGGATTTTCACAATAACGCAATGCTTTGTTCTTTTAGAGCGCAAGTAGGTATGATTTTTCAAGATTTTAACTTGTTTGACCATCTTAGCGCCGAAGATAATGTGGCTATCGCATTGCGCAAAGTGCGAGGTTTTTCCAAGTCTGATGCAAAAGAAAGAGCCTTGGCAGAACTGGATAAAGTAGGCCTTGCATTACGTTCTAAGCTTTACCCTGCCCAGCTTTCGGGCGGGCAAAAACAGCGCGTAGCTATAGCTAGAGCCTTAGCTATGGATCCTAAGGTTATTCTTTTAGATGAGCCTACCTCTGCCCTTGACCCAGAGCTTGTAGGCGAAGTGCTTACCGTTATTCGAGACTTGGCGCGTGGCGGTATGACCATGCTTATGGCTACACATCAAATGGAATTTGCCAAAGCCTTAGCCAGTGAAATTATTTTTATGGAGAAAGGCTGCATTATAGAAAGTGGCACTCCGCAAGAACTACTTTCTCGCCAAAGCCGTACGCAAGATTTTTTTAATAAAATTACAGATCTTGACATGAATAAATCGTCTGCACACTCTTTTGAAGATGTGACAAGTGAGGCGTAGAAAAAGCTATGCTTGATATACCATTTCTTACTGAAACCGTGATTCCTGCTCTAAACAAAGGGGTTTGGATGTCCGTGGCGCTTATAGTTCCTTCATCTATTTTAGGTTTTATAGGCGGAGTATTGTTGGGTGTCATGCGTGTATATGCCAGCCCTCTAGGCCGCAAAGTTTCTGATTGGTATGTGACTATCATACGTGGTGTACCCTTGGCTGTGCAGTTACTTATGATTTTTTATGCACTTCCTAAAATTGGGCTTTACTTTAGCCCTTATTTTGCGGCAGTTATTAGTTTTACCATGTGCTCGGCGGCGTATCATTCAGAATATATTCGCGGAGCTCTGTTCTCCATACGGCAAGGGCAAGTGCAGGCCGCCAAAGCGCTGGGCATGACAAAAACCCAAAGTATTATCCATATTATCATTCCGCAAGCTGCACGTCGCGCATTGCCTGGTTGCGGTAATGAAATTATTTACCTCATTAAATATTCTTCATTGGCACATTTTGTTACGGTCAATGATATTATGGGAGAGGGAAAGGCCATTGCTTCCATGAGTTTTAGATTTACAGAAGTATTTATAGTGGTGGGAGCCTACTATTTATTTTTAGTTACCATAGCCGGTTGGGTTTTACAAAAGCTAGAGAAAAGATATCATATTCCCGGTTTTGGCGTGCGTTCATAGCTTTCCTAATTGGCTTTATATGTACCACAATTTTTTTTAAAGATAAAATTGTGACGGAATAGTTTTTTTGAAGGGGAGAGTCTGAGAGGGGAAACTTTTTTTGAAAAAAAAGTTTCCCCTCTCAGGAAAAATCCCTATCCATAAGGATGCATGAATATTTTATGAACGAACAATGCCCCATACCGCAAGAGTGGCTTTGCTTTGTTCCGGCCTTAAAGGCTGGAAAACATTTATCTTTGTTAAACACCATTGCGGCATTGCGCCATGATGGAAAAAAGATTTACCCCCAGCAAGAGAATATTTTCCAAGCTTTGCAATACGCTAAACCTGAAGAAATCAAAGTTATCATTTTAGGACAAGATCCCTATCATGGCCCAGAGCAGGCTCACGGTTTGGCATTTTCAGTGCCAGAGCATATGCCTGCGCCGCCTTCATTGCGGAATATTTTTAAGGAAATTTCTCAAGACAGACAGTTGCAATCAGGCTTTTTGACACAAGAAAAGCAGTGTCCCCAACAAGGAGTTAGTCCTAACCTCGTGCGCTGGGCAAAGCAGGGGGTACTTCTTCTTAATGATGTTCTCAGCGTTGAACACGGCAAAGCCCTGAGTCACGAAAAATTAGGGTGGCAAGTCATTACGCAGGATATTCTTACGGCTCTAGCACAAAACAAATTACAAAACACACAGCCGCAACCTTTAGCCGTGCTTCTTTGGGGAAATTCTGCCAGAAGGCACGCACAGCTCTTTTTACAAGCACAAGTACACCTTGTGTTGGAGGCGCCGCACCCTTCGCCACTTTCTGCTTTTAGAGGCTTTTTTGGCTGTGGGCATTTTTCCACCGTCAATACATGGTTATTGGCTCAAGGGCAAAAATCCATAGCGTGGTAGGTCTATAAAAGCTTTCGGGCGCAGAAAAGCTTTTGTTTATGGCAGGTTAAAACCCACCACAAACAAGTATAAAAGCGCTTGTACAAGCTTTGCTTAAAGCCAGCTATTTTTCTTCAATTAATCATCATCAAGCCATAAATCATCATCAAGCACGGTATATGTGCGCACAAAAATACTTTTTGTCTCACCTTCTTGTGACAAAACACCACTTACTTGAACAGTGGCACCCACATGTTCATCTAAATCCACACCGGCGCCGCGAGGGGTAACTACATATTCTTTTTCATCTGACACAAGCATCACATGCCCAGCTTTGCCTTTGCTGGGAAGAGCAGCCACATAACCCTTCATTGTAATAATTGAAGACATGTTTTTAAACTCACTTTACAGGATACTGCCAACAATATTTTTTTGAAATTTTTTTGTTGTGCAGAAACAACAAAAAAATCGTTGCTACAATTGCTGTCAGCTCAATAAATTTACATGTGCCAGTTTTCCATCTTTAGGGTTATGGCACATTCTCCTTTGATATAATACGCAATTTTGTATGTGCTTGCAACGATTTTATGTACAGACTTTTTCTAAGAAAAGTTCTAAAAAATTTTAAACATTTTCTAGAAAAACTAATTATTTTAGATAGATATGTAAAATTTTACTTGCAATAAAAAAATCACTGTGCTAAAGAAAAGTCATGGCACATTTTCGCACATTCATTTGCAAAGCAGTTTAACAAAAGCAAGGTGACGTTATGTATAGCAATACGACACAACAAAACACAATTTGGATGGTAGCAATACTCCTTTGTTCGTGCTTATTTTTAGGAGCGTGTGGCAGTAAAAAATCTAGCCCTAAGGTCGCAGTAAGCTCCAATAAGGGGCAGGCCATCTCTAAAACAGCACAATCACAATTGGGAAAATATTATCGTTTTGGGGGCACCTCGCCTAAAACAGGTTTTGACTGCTCCGGTCTTATTCAGTGGGCCTATAAACAGCACGGTGTTAAGGTTCCACGTCAAACAGTGGCACAAGCCAAGACAGGAAAGCGCATTAAATCAACGAAAGCACGTCCAGGCGATATTATAGTCTTTAAATCTAGAAATTCCGGAACCGGTTTACATACGGGCATATATGTGGGTGATAATAAATTTATTCACAGTCAACGCAAAGG
>CAZBDD010000014.1:0-13514 GCA_964490475.1 uncultured Desulfovibrionaceae bacterium | reverse complement strand
AGAATTCCTGAATATGCCTTTAATATTTTAAGTACCATTGATTTTGGCATACCAGTGCCTGCGGCTATCTTACAAATGAATGAAAAGCTTGACGGTACTGGCTCTCCAAAGAAACTTAAAGCCGATGAAATTAGCTTGTATGGTCGTGTATTAAGCATCATCAATACCTTTAGCGCTATGGTCAGCCCGCGGGCTTTCCGTTCAAGCTTACCAGTTGATAAAGCCTTAAGTATTTTACGCGAAAATAACACCGCGTATGATCAAGATATTGTAGAAAAGCTTGCCAACGTAATGCGTAGTTCCGAAGGGTCACAGGCTGTAAATTTACGCCTTACTGGTGTGACTCCTCCACAGCAATAATTTGAGAAAAGAAGTGGTTATACTTCTTTTACAATAATGACAGCGTTGTTTTTTGCCCTCAATAGATAAATATAGATTGAGGGCAAAAAACAATGCCCATGACGAAAAATTGCTGACATAAGACACAAATAGACTTTTAAAAAATACTGTCTTATGACGCACAAACTTTACTAAAACGTCATCCTTCCATTAGTATATTTTGACTCACGCTGAGATTCGGAGTATCTATGAGCTA
The DNA here is from genome assembly GCA_964490475.1 of uncultured Desulfovibrionaceae bacterium. Taxonomy (GTDB): domain Bacteria; phylum Desulfobacterota; class Desulfovibrionia; order Desulfovibrionales; family Desulfovibrionaceae; genus CAYJAD01. Next base: position 12,919 of record CAZBDD010000014.1, on the reverse strand, counting down.
CAATGCCATTCACTCAACTTCAAACACTCCTGAGCAAGAGCATATTGAACTTTTTGCGCGTATTTCTGCGCGCATACTTACTGCCCAAGATGAAGCTGACTTTTTAAATGAAACCCTAGCAGACATTGGCAGTGTTCTACAGGTATGCCGCGCTTACATAATTGAGTATGATGATGCGCTTTGGACTAATACCTATGAATGGGTGAGCTCTGGAGTCACACCCTTTATGGATACTATGCAAAATGCCGACTATTCACCTTGGACAAAAGAAGGCGAAATATTTCATCCTCTCATGATTGGAAGACCTTGTATTATTTATGATACAAGCGATATCGAAGATGAAAACATACGAGAGTATATGCTCAGTCAAGGCAATGTATCTCTTATAATGGTACCGCTTTTTTTTGGCGGGAAAATCATCGGAATTTTTGGTGTCGATCAATGTAAAAAAATAGAAAATTGGGCAGAAAAAACCGTCAGCACCATCATTGTTCTGGGAAATATTTTGAATAATGCCAGAACATACTTCTATACGCAAAAACGTATCCAAACAAAGAAACAACATATTCAAGCACTCTTTGATGCTTTCCCTTTTCCTATTTACATTGTTAACCTTGATGATTATTCCACTCTATTTTTTAATAAAGCTATGAATACTTTTTGCGATACATCACATGCAATGCAAAGACCTTGTTACAAGGCTTTTCGAAATCTTGACAGCCCTTGCCCTTTCTGTCCGCGTGACTTAATTAAAAAAGGGGATCCCCCTCATGTATGGCATTACCATGACCCGAAAACACATTTGGACTATAGAAGCATAGACCGCTGTATGACATGGGAAAATGTGGATAATGCTATGCTTTCTATAGCTATAGATATTACGGATTCTTTGCGTTTACAACGCGAACAAGTGCTTGAAAGAGAGTCAAACATCGCCAAGGGACGTTTCTTAGCTAATATGAGCCACGAATTACGCACCCCTTTAAATGGCATTATTGGCATGACGCATTTGGCAAACAAAGCTAATACCCAAAAAAATGTTGGTTTTTATCTAGATAAAATACATGTTTCTTCCAATAATCTTCTAAATATTATTAATGACATTTTAGATTTTTCAAAAATCGAAAATAACGAAATGACCTTGGAAAATCGAGCTTTTAGTTTATCTGAAGTAATCTTTGAAGCCCAAGGTATTTTGCTGACGGAAGTAAACCGCAAAGGTATATTTTTACAGTGTCATGTAGATAATGCCTTACCCCCCTTTTTAGAAGGTGATTCTTTACGTATTTTACAAATTATTTTAAATTTAACGAACAATGCCATTAAATTTACCGAAACAGGTGGAGTACATATAGAAGCTTATGCCACAGAAAGTACGGATACTATGCAGCATGTACGCCTGCAAGTGCGAGATAGTGGCATAGGCATTTCACCAGAGCAATTAGAAAAACTTTTCACAGAATTTAGCCAAGCAGAGGCGTCTACTACTCGTCGTTATGGAGGCACCGGCCTTGGTCTTACCATTGTTCAGCGTCTTGCTGAGCTTATGGGGGGAAGTGTTCGCGTTGAAAGCACATTAGGCAAGGGGTCCACCTTTATTTGTGATATTGCTCTAGCTAAACCATCAAGACAAGAAAAGCCCCTCAACTCTGGTGAAATACCCACAGTAATAGAAGAAATAGATATCAGCGGTGTACGTCTTCTTCTTGTGGAAGATAATGAAATCAACATACTTATAGCCACAGAGGTCTTAGAACAATACGGATGTACTGTAGAATGTGCCACCGACGGCATTATTGCTTTAGAAATGCTGGCAACCAACAACTATGATTTAGTGCTTATGGACATACAAATGCCTAATATGGATGGTATAGAAGCTACTATAAACATACGTAGGCAAGAAAAATTTAATACCTTACCCATTGTGGCCATGTCTGCTCATGCACAAAAACAAGACCATGAAAAAAGTCGGGAAGTTGGTATGCAAGAGCATATAACAAAACCCTTTAGCCCCGAGCAATTGCGTCAAACCATTTATAACTTTACCCATAAGCCCTTTCTTTTTTCTAAGGAAATATAACAGAAGGCCATTCTATGCAAAACAAAGTATCGCCCTCTTTAGCTACTACGCAAAATATATTGGATCTTTTCATGAAAATTTCCACTAATATGCTTGTGTCTACCAACCTAAATGCTTTTATACAAGAAAGCTTAGCTGATGTGGGCCATATGCTAAATGTACACCGTAGCTACATTTTCAACAAAGTACAGGATGATTGGGAATTGGCACTTTCTTGGGTGGCTCCAACCACGCCCCCTTTTGTGGACTTTGTAGGTGGAGAAAGCCCGCAAAAAGTTTTTAGAGAAGACAATATGTTTGGTTTTTTAGAAGCTGGCAAGCCTTACATCATAAACTCCATAGATACTTTTTCCAATAAGACAGGCGCGGAAACCTTAAAAAAAGTACACATTGTCAGCCTTATTATTGTACCCCTCTTTTCAGATGGTAAGCTTGTTGCTTTTTTTGGCGTAGACCAATGTACTTATGTGGAAAATTGGGTGCAAAAAAATCTTAATGCCATTATCACCGTGGGCCACTTACTCAACAATGCCATCAATTATTTTAATTCCCTAGAATTCCTTAAAAAAAGAGAAGAGGAAACGCAAGAATTGCTAGATGTTTTGCCTTTTCCCATCTATATATCCAATCCGCAAAATCACGAAATGCTTTGTTGCAATAAAATCACCTGCGATCAGGTTGGCGACAGCAACCCTTTGTATAAAAAATGTTACAAAGTCATTTTTAATTATGACAGTCCGTGCGAATTTTGTAAAACTTCTTACCTTTCGCCCAATAACGAACCCTTTATTTGGGATTTAAGCATCGATCACTTGCAAGCAGAATTTAAAGTGATTGATAGCTTTATCCAATGGCAAGATGTAGAGCAAGCAAAGCTCACTATTGCTTTGGACATTGCTGACTCGTTACGCTTACAACGCGAGCAAGTGCTAGAGCGCGAATCCTCCAAGGCAAAAAGTCGTTTTTTAGCCAATATGAGCCATGAATTGCGCACCCCCTTAAATGGCATTATTGGCATGACCAACCTTGCCATACAGGACAATGAAAGCACTAAAGTTGGAGATTACTTAGATAAAATCCAATTTTCCTCCAAAAACCTCTTAACCATCATAAATAATATTTTAGATTTTTCTAAAATGGAGGCAGGAAAGCTAGAGTTAGAACATCATGTTTTTTCACCAGGCGAAGTGTGTAAAAACACTGTGGAAGATTATCGGGAACATGCCAAAAGCAAAGGAATATCCTTAACCTATTTCATCGATGCCAATGTGCCATCGACTCTATTAGGTGACTCTTTACGCTTTTCGCAGATATTACTCCATCTTATTAAAAATGCTATAGCTTTTACTGAAGAAGGGGGCGTGTGCATTTCGCTGTACACCGCCACAAAAAATTCCGAAAACAATAAGCAACTCTTGCGCCTCATCATTCAAGACAGCGGTATTGGTATGACAGAGCAAGAGACAAAACAACTTTTTTACTTTTTTACACAAGCAGACAATTCCAGCACGCGCCGCCACGGTGGAACTGGTCTTGGTCTTGCCATTGTAGACCACTTAATAACCCTTATGGGCGGTGAAGTAACTGTAGAAAGTGCGGTAGGAAAAGGAACCACCTTTACTTGTCACATTCCATTTGCATTGCCCCAAAGCGACGATATTTTGCTTTTCACATCGCAAGAAGAGCATAACCTACCGCAGGGATTGCGTATTTTACTTACTGAAGATAATGAGATTAATAGTCTTATTGCGTATGAAATTCTTACGCGTTTAGGCTGTGTGGTAGACTGTGCTCAAGATGGCATTCAAGCCCTAGAGTGTTTAGAAAAAAAATCCTATGACTTAGTTTTTATGGATGTGCAAATGCCCCACATGAATGGTATTGAAGCAACAGAGCACATTCGTAGAGATACGCGATTTGACACCTTGCCTATAGTAGCCTTAACGGCTCATATTCTTACAGAAGAAATCGAGAAATGTTATGCCTCAGGCATGCAAAGCCACGTGCTAAAACCCATTTCATCCCAAACTTTAAGTAAAGCACTTACTGAATTTGCTAAGAAAAACTTTACTTTCACACGACAAGAAAAAGATAACACTTGAATATAATAGAATATTTTAAACTTGTCAATAAATGTACGATACTATATGCTGTTCTTTAGTATGAAGCGTTTTTGTTTGATGTCCTGTATGCCCCACTCTAATTTCTTTCAAGGGAGCTTCTTGTGGTAAAAGTCCTCATTGTCGATGATTCACTTTTTATGTGTAAAGCCTTAAATCATATTCTCTCTGCCGACAAGGATATCGAAGTTATTGGCATGGCCCATAACGGCAAAGAGGCTCTTGAAAAATTAAAAACCTTAGACCCTGATGTCATTACCCTAGATGTGGAAATGCCGCGTATGGACGGTTTGGCTGCTTTGCAAGAAATTATGAAAACAAAGCCCACACCCACCATTATGATTAGTTCTCTTACTGAGCAAGGGGCAGAAACCACGTTAAAAGCCTTGGAAGCAGGAGCGCTTGATTTTTTACCGAAGTCGCAAAGTACGCAAGAAATGTTCGGGCCAGATTTGACACGCAAAATCAAGTTGTTAGCTAGAAGAAAATCACTCATGCAATTACGCTTTAGCATGAAAAAAAATGAAACCTCGCGAACAGGCACCAGCACAGCCCTCAGCCGTGCCAGTGCCGCCACATCCTGTACCCCTTGCAAAGGAGCACGCGATATAATAGGCATTGGGGTTTCCACCGGCGGACCACCGGCAGTGCAAAAGCTTCTTTCTGCCCTTCCTGAAAATTTTCCGGCAACTATTCTTATTGCCCAGCATATGCCCGCTGCATTCACTGGCCCTTTTGCAAAACGCCTTGACAACACATGTAAAATTTCTGTAAGCGAAGCTGCTGGGGGCGAACGCCCCAAACAAGGCCACGCCTATATTGCCCCAGGTGGGAAGCATTTACGTCTGCGCATGCGCGGCCCCTTACCTGAACTGGTAGTTACAGAAGAACCTACAGAGGCTCTTTATAAACCTTCTGCCACAGAACTTATGCATTCTATAGCCTCCTGCTTGCCACGCCGCTCAATAGGACTTATACTTACAGGCATGGGCAGTGATGGTTTGGAAGGTATACGAGCACTCAAAGAAAAAGGGGGCTATATCATGGCCCAAAACGAAGCCTCCTGCGTGGTATACGGCATGCCTAAAGCCATAGTGGATGCAAATTTATCCGATAACACATTGGAGCTAGATGCCATAGCCAATGCTCTTATCACAGCCGTCAAAGGCTGATTGACAGAAGGAACAAATTTATGAGTACAGCAATACACTATGACTCAAAAGCAATTTTAGAAGCTTTAGAAAGCCCAGATACTGACGCTATTAGAGGAGCTGCCTTTGAAGCTGGTGATGCATGCCTTGTGGATGCTATTCCTCTTTTAAGTGAGCATATAAAAAGCAAAAATGTGGGCATTCAAGAAGCTGCTGAATATGCCTTGCGTAAAATTCGTGGGCCACAAACTATACAAAGAATGTTGCCTCATTTACACAGTGAAGACTCATCCCTTCGCAATGTAGCCATGGATATTTTGCGTGAAATTAGCTGCGATGATATTCCCTCACTAACAGAACTTTTACGTAACCCTGATCCTGACATTCGCATTTTTATGTCTGATATTTTGGGTCATTCCAAAAGTAAATTAGCTGTTTCTCCCTTGTGTGAAGCGCTTTTAAAAGACCCTGAAGTTAATGTGCGCTATCAGGCCGCCATGAGCCTTGGCAATTTAGCTTTTCCCGAAGCAGCAAGTGCCTTACATCAAGCCATGCAAGATGAAGAATGGGTACAGTTTTCTGTGGTAGAGGCTCTTACAAAGATACGTGATGACAGTGCCATTAACACTTTAGTGCAATCTTTAAACACATGTTCTCCCTTGGTAGCATCCATCATTATTGATGCCCTTGGCGAGCTAAAAAATATCAAGGCAGTTCCTCTCTTGCTTAAATTCATTGAGCAAGCTCCTGAGGTGTTGCGCCATAAAGCAGTAAAAGCCATTGTTCAAATTCTGGGGGCTGATTCCCTATGCCTCATCTCCGAAAAAGAGCAAGGGAAGTTCCGTGGTTATCTTGAAGAAGCTTTACAAGATGAAGATGAAGACCTTTTACATATAGCTCTTATGGGACTTTCCGTAATGGGGAAAGAGAGTTCCTCTCGTGCCATAATGCAATTGCTTGAAAAATATGCGCGCAATTCGGAGCACGATGTCTATCAAGCAGCTACCAAAACTTTAGCGCATATTGGTTATAACGAAGCCTTTGCTTCCTTTCTTACCCCCGAGATTATTGTGCAATCTCGTTTAGCATGTGAAGCGTGCCTGCATTTAGAAAATGCCGATGCTGTACCTAAATTGCAAAGCATCTTTTGGTCTTTAGAAAGAGATAGTCAACGTCTTGCGGCCAAATATCTTTCCACGTATAGTGAAGAAAAAGACGCTGAATTTATGTTAAATATTTTAAAGAAAAATGTAGATGAGGACATAACCAAAAGCGCCATTATTTGCCTTGGCAATAGATTGCACTATGAAGAAGCTCAGGAAACCATTTTTTCTTACTTAGAGCACCCTTATACTGATATAAAAGAAGCGGCTTTAGAAGCTTGTATACATTTACACACACCTGCACTAGCCGAACATTTTATCCAATGGCTTAACGAAGGCGAAGAAGAACAGCGCATGATGGCTGTCTATGCCTTGGGAGCCTTTGGTGTGCAAGAAAATTATTCCGCTATTTTGCGGGCTATGCATGATGAAAGTGCCGCTGTGCGTCAGTTGGCCGTGGAAGCACTAACTCAGCCCAATGCCGTTATTTTACATGAATATCTAGAAAACCTGTTTAAAATGCTCAACGATATGGCGCCGGAAGTGCGCACTGCGGTCATTGATGTGCTAGGGGCTTCAAAAGATGCCAGTACCCTTCCCTATCTACTCAATGCCCTTAATGATGATAATGAATGGGTATGCATTCGTGCCATGGAAGCCTTAACTGAATTTATGCCAACAGAAGCATTAGAAGAAGCTTTGTTACCGCATATAGCTAAGGCCACTCCCATGATAACTCTTAAAATTATAGAAATTTTCTCCATTACTGGTGGTGAAGAGGCTTTTAAAGCCCTTCTTGACATGATGCAAACCGACATTGTTGAAATTCAACAAGCAGCTTCTGAAGCTATCGCAAAAATTAAGGCAGGCTAACTTATGTCTTCACTTTTCAAACGGCCCACATCTCCCTTTAAGCAGGAGTTGAAAATTTCTGATGAGGAATTTATTCAACTTCGAGATTTTATTTACCAACAATGTGGGATTTTTATTGCTGAAAACCGAAAATATTTGGTGGAAAACAGACTCAGTAATCGAATTAAAGAATTAAAACTGAAATCCTATTCAGAGTATTATAATTTTTTACGCTTTGACCCCAGTAAAAAAACGGAACTCAATCGTCTTTTTGAGGTTGTAACTACCAATGAAACCAGTTTTTATAGAAATCCACCACAACTTAAAGTGTTTCAAAACATTGTTTTAAAACAAACAATTGAAGAATGTCGCAAAGCTGGCCGAAAGCGTTTGCGTATTTGGTCAGCAGGCTGCTCTACAGGCGAAGAACCCTATACCATCGCTATGATTTTGCATGAAATTTTGAAAACAGAAATTTCCACTTGGGACATAAAAATCACCGCCAATGACCTTTCAGAAGCGGTGCTTGCTGCTGCAAGACAAGGAAAGTATTCCGAGTATAGTCTGCGCACCACTCCAAAAGATATTGTGAGTAAATACTTTACCTTGAGAGATAGTGTTTACACAGTAAACCCCAATGTAAAACGCTTGGTCAGCTTTGGTCAAATTAACCTCAACGACAAATTACAGCTTTCTCGAATAGAAAAATCTCATGCTGTTTTTTGCCGAAATGTCATCATTTACTTTGACAACGACATGAAAAAGCGTGTTATTAATGCTTTTTATGACAACCTACTTCCTGGTGGTTCGTTGCACATTGGGCACTCAGAGTCATTGCACAGCATTAGCCGTGCTTTTACACCAGAACATTACACAGGCATTATAGTTTACAGAAAACAAGCTTAACGGGAATATAAGCAAGGCCCCCTGATGCGCACAGCACATTCTGCCAAAATTTTGGCCATTGCCAACCAAAAGGGAGGAGTGGGTAAAACCACCACAACACTGACCCTTGGAACGGCATTGGCGAAAAAAGGTAAGCGTGTCCTTATTCTAGATTTGGACCCTCATGCATGCGCCTCTTTGCACATGAAGTTATATCCCGAGGAGCAAGAGGTCACGTTACATGATCTTTTGCTGGCCGACGCCTCACAATGGGCTCAGATATGGCAAAAACTTGCCCAAGATGTAGGCGAAGAAAATATACAAGTTGCTGCGGGTAGCATACGCCTATCAGAGCTTGAGCTTGATTTACAAGAACGAAAAGGCAAGGGCATGGTTCTTGCCAGGGCTTTAGCCCCTGTGCAAAATAATTATGATTTTATTTTATTAGACTGCCCGCCGCATGTAGGTATTTTATTGGTAAATGCGCTGGTAGCTTCTGATTTATTAATTATTCCAATTCAAACAGATTTTTTGGCCTTACACGGACTCAAGTTGCTTTTTGATACATTGCGTACTCTTAATAAAGTGTTACCCAGTCCCATACGATATAAAGCCTTGCCTACCATGTATGATAAAAGAGCCAGAGCTTGCACAAAGGTATTGGAACTTATGCGTAACAAAATGGGGTCAGCCATGTTTGAAACAGTTATTGGTGTTGATACACGCTTTCGCGAAGCCAGTGCCCTTGGTACCAGCATTTATCATATAGCACCAGATTCGCGCGGTGCCATGGCCTATGATGCTTTAAGCGAAGAGGTATTGCATATATGGTAAAAACACCGGAACAATACTTTCAAGACCATGATTTTCATTTACCTGGTACAGAAAATCTAAGGGAACAAAGCCCGTGCTCTGAAGACTGTGTCACTTTAACAGCAGCAGAACAAGCTTTTTTATTTAAATACGTAGGTATGGAAAGTGCGCAATCTATGGGTTTAGACTTGCAACTTTCTCAACAAGAGATGTTAGCACTTATACCTATAACGCCTCCATTGGAAGAAGAGTTAAAGCAATATCAGCAGTTACAAATTATTTTCTTCCAACTGCAAGATCAAACTTTCACCATACCAGTGGAAGCTGTGCAAGAGGTTATACGCTATCAAAGCCCCATGCGTTTGCCCATGAGCCCTCACTTTTTGGCAGGTATTATAAATTTACGAGGCAGAGTTACACCTCTTGTATTTATGGATAAACTTTTGTTTGGAGCAAGCAATAGCGCACATGCTTGCAATGAAAAGTTTATTATAGTTTGCCAGCGTAGAGGCATACAATTTGGTATGATTATCGATCGTATTGAAAATATGTATATCATTGCGCAAAAAAATATTTCTTGGAACGTGGAAGCAGAAATAGGCGCCAGCATAGAAAGTATATGCGGCATCTTAGAACATGAAACAAAAATTTTTGGTATAGTCTCCGTTGATAAGATAGTAAATCAGGTCTTACAAACAAGAGGTATAAAATGAGTAAGCACATAATGGTCGTTGATGACTCTAAAACTATTCGTAATCTTTTAGCTTTTGTCATGAAGGCAGAAGGCTTTAAAGTAACCACAGCAGAAGATGGTCTTGATGGCCTTGAGCAATTATATAATGGCGCTGAGGTAGATTTGATTATTTCAGACATCAATATGCCACGTATGGACGGTTTTACCTTTATTAAAACTTTGCGCGAACAAGAAGCCTATAAAGACACACCAATTATTGTGCTTTCTACAGAAGGGCAAGAAAAAGATATTCAGCAGGGAATGAGATTTGGCGCCAATCTTTATATGGTAAAACCAGCACAACCAGAAAAAATGGTTCGAAACATAAAGATGTTGCTCGGATAGCCGATAGAGCATAATAGGCATGTTGAATGCAGTTTTATCACTATAATTTTTGCAGCAAGGGTGTACTATGAGTCAAGATTTTATGGATGCTGAGATTTTTGCTGACTTTATCATTGAAGCACGTGAACATCTCGAGACTATTGAGCCCAATTTGCTGGAGCTGGAAAAATACCCTGACAATCTTGATTTGATCAACGAGATTTTCCGCCCCATGCACTCGCTCAAAGGTGCCTCTGGTTTTCTTGGGTTAAACAATATTAACAAATTAGCTCATAGATGTGAAAATATTCTTGACGATGTCAGACATGCTAAAATGTCAATGACTTCCGGAGTTATGGATATTATTCTCGCCTCGACGGATGCTCTGCGCCAAATGCTTGATGTGCTAGAAAGCTCCAATACCGACGAAGGTGTTCCCATTGAAGACCTTGTGACGGAAATTGATAAGCTTATGGAAAACAAAGGCGAAATCAGTGCTGAAGCCGTTGAAGCAAATGCAGAAGAGCCAGCACCCGAAATGGTGGAAAGCGCCCCTGTTCAAGAAGCATCTACTGTCAACACATCTGAAATAGATGCGTCTGCACAAGATACTAATACGCAAAACACAGAGCAACAAGACTCCAGTGTTGCCGTGATTAGTGCTTCAGGTACCAAGCTGAAAAAAAGTGATAAAAGCCCCAAAGAATGGATTCAGGCCTTTCCTCTTTTACCAGAATATAAGCTTACCGCCTTTGGCGAAGGACACCTAAAAGACTTTATAGATGAATCACAAGACATTGTGGCTAATCTTAACGACGGCCTTTTATCCTTAGAGGACGAAGGTCAAGGTCAGGAAGAACTCATCAACGACCTTTTCCGCTTTTTCCATAACTTAAAAGGAAATAGCGGCATCATTGGTTATGAGCAAATTAATTTGCTTACACATGAAGCAGAAACTGTGCTCAATAATATGCGCCGCGGCGAAACAAAGCCAATACCTGAACTCATTGATTTACTACTTTTTGTTGTAGACATAATAGAAATTCTCATTGATGCCATTGACCCTTCAAAAGGCACAGCAAGCCCTCCGGACACAGCTGAAGTCCTTCATCAATTAAAAGAAGCTTTAGCTGGTGGCCCCATTATGCTTCCTGCCAGCATGTATGAAGAAGTCTCTGCTGACGATACGAGTGATACTGTTCCGGCAGCAGCCAGCACCACCGATTCTGTAAAGCCACCGGCAGTCGTTGCCATGGGCACCGACGATGATGACATGGAAATTTTCCGCCTAACTGTGGCACAGCAATTAGAGATTATACGCTCTGGTATGGAAACTTTGCAAAACGATAGCAGTCATGGTCCCTCCAAAGACGCTATTTACCGTAGCCTTATAGCTATTAAAAACGCTTCATCCTTTGTAGAACTACCTGATATTAAAGAATATTGCGAACGTACAGCCGGCATTGTAGATTCAGCCCGCTCTTCTGATATGGACTTTGGCCTTTTGCTAGATATGCTCTCTCAAGAAATTGAAATCATACGCGAAATGGTTATTAAAGCCCTTAATGGTGCCAGCCTTGATTTATCTCGTGATCCTGCTCCAAATAAAGAAGAGAAACAAGCAGAAGAGGCTCCGGTTGCGGCTCCTGAAGCGCCCAAAGAACAAAGTACCCCAGAAACCAAGGTGGAAAGCAAGCCCGCTACGGCACCTGTTGTTGCGCCTGCTGCTACGCCTGCTGTTGCGGAACAAAAAGCACCAGCACCCAAGCCCGCAGCGGCACCGGCTAAACCAGCTGCACCAAAGCCTGCGGCACCGACAGCTCCGGCTGCTGGCGCAAAACAACCACCCCAAGAAGCTAAGGTGGAAAGCAAGCCTGCCTCCTCTACCATTCGTGTGGATCACGAAAAACTTGACCACCTTATGAACCTCATTGGCGAGCTTATCATTAATAGAAATAGATATACACTTATTGCCCGCCACCTAGAAGAAGCTAATACCAGCGCTGACATTTCGCATGTGGCTCAAAGCCTTTCTGAAACTACCTATGCCATGGCTCGTATTTCAGATGATTTGCAAGACACCATCATGAAAGTACGTATGGTGCCAGTGGCCTCGGTCTTCTCACGTTTCCCACGTTTAGTGCGTGACCTTTCGCGCAAAAGTGGTAAAGAAGTGGATCTTGTCCTTGAAGGCGAAGAAACAGAACTGGATAAGAGCGTGGTGGAAGTTATTGGCGATCCTTTGGTTCACCTTATTCGTAACTCCGTGGATCACGGTATTGAAGCCCAAGAAGACCGTATAGCTAAGGGCAAGCCTGTCAAAGGCCGTGTAACATTACGCGCCTTCCATAAGGGTAACTCCGTTGCCATTGAAATTGAAGATGATGGTAAAGGTATTGACCCCGAAAAAATGCGCGAAGTGGCCATTCGCAAGGGTATTATTACCCCTGATGATGCAAAGCAATTGGATGACCGCGAAGCCATGGAGCTTATCTTTGCTCCCGGTTTTTCCTCTGCCGAAGTCATCACAGATATTTCCGGTCGTGGTGTGGGCATGGACGTAGTGCGTACCAACATTAAAAACCTTAAAGGTAGTGTAAATATTACTTCCGAGTTAGGAAAAGGCACTCGCTTTACCCTACTCTTGCCCTTAACATTGGCTATTATTGACGCACTAATGGTTACCGTAGCCGAAGAAATGTATGCCATTCCTTTAGACTCTGTATCAGAAACCACCAAAATTGATGCAGACTTGTTGACAGATATTAATGGACGCAAAGCCTTGACTTTGCGCGGAGAAGTCTTAGGTATTATAGAGCTTTCAGAAATTCTAAATCTGCCTCCGCCAGCAGAAGAAC
>CAZBDD010000013.1:0-13733 GCA_964490475.1 uncultured Desulfovibrionaceae bacterium | reverse complement strand
ATTAATCAACCTTTCTTTTATTTCTTTAACAAAGCCTGTGCATATTTTTCCACAGGGGCGAAGTCATCGCGCAAGGGTTTTATATCGCTAGCTATGGCTTGTGTCACTCGTGTTGCTAATTTAGCTTTAATGCCTTCTGAAAGTCTTGTATCACCCTCTCCATTTATGAGGGCTTGAACAGAGGCATTGGCCATAGGCAAAGCCAAAACCATAAGATTTTGTATAGCAGTGCGCGGCATTTCAGGGCGCACTGCAAAAACATACACATGAGCAAAAGATTCTTGTAAAGCGCCATGAATACCCTGCAGTAAGTGGCTTCCTTCGCCTTCTAAAGCAGAAATCACATTCATCATCACAGCCCCATCATCTTGAAGTCCGCTCCGTAAAGCTGCTGCAGCCTCCACCGTGGTCATATGAAAGGGAATAGAGTAATGAGAATTAAATACGTCCACAAAAATGAGGTCGTATTTGTCCGTATTGGTATTGATAAAACGGCGAGCATCTTCATGAAAAATACGCATACGCGCATCTTCCTTTAGCCCGAAAGCTTGCTTTGCAAGTGCTGTCATGCCTGGGTCAAGTTCTACCACATCCAGCCGCAATTTTTCACTATCAAGACCACCGTGCCCAGCCAAAAGCCATTTGGGCACAGAGTACCCTCCGCCACCGAGCATAAGCACCTTTTCTGTGCTGGGAAAAAGCACCGTGCCCAAACTATAAAATTGCGTATACTCAAAGAGCAATTCAGTGTTGTTATCAATGTAAGTACCGGACTGCGCAAAACCCGGATCAGTAGCCATAAGGCGCACTGGGCGTCTGTCCGCATTGATACCTTGACTTATACGAATACTATTATAGGGAGTTTCCACTGGCGGCGGCGTGCCTTGCTTGCGTAAAAGCTCATCGGCCTGAGCATTCACAAAGGCTATAAAAGGCAAGGAAAATAGGAGTAATAGTAGAGGGACAAATTGTGAAGCCAAACTCTGCGAAGATTTTTTTTGTGTCAACAGCGCCAACAAAGCCAGTACAAGCATAGATGCCGCTGTGCCGAGCAAAATATACGTGCTTGAAAAAAAGGAAATAAGCACAAAACCACCTAAAAAAGTACCCACTATGCTCCCCGTGGTAGATAAAGCATATAAGCGCCCCACTGTAGCGCCAGAGGTAGATAAATCTGCCAAACGTAAACGAATAATATAGGGGGACACCATACCAAAAAATATCGCAGGAAATGCAAACAAACAAAATGTTGCCAGCACAGCTGAAAGATAAATGTTGTCTACATTGCTTGTAACGGCTTGCCCCACAAAACGGTACCCTAGGGCAGTCAAGGCACATCCAAGCCCCGCAGCACCCAAAATACGCGCTAAAATAACCGCAGACAATTTTTTATCTGCCAAGCGGCCACCCACAAAAGCCCCCACTGCTAAGCAAGCCAAAATCACCCCTATAAGGCTTGTCCATACAATGACCGAAGTGCCTAAATACGGTGCCATCACACGTGCCCCTACCATTTCTAAAATCATAAGTAAGGCACCGGAAGCGAAAATAATACATTCTAACATAAAAACCCCTGTCATGAAAAATTAAGACATATTTTCAATTTCATATCTTTAAAAAAACTAAGCGTCAACTCCTTGATTTTTAAAAATTACTTATACAGTTGTGCATAAAATTCTATACACATATAATTTAAAAGAAATATATGGTTTTAATATTTTCTTAAGATGCGTATGTTTTTATACAGTCAGACAAAACATGAGCAGAACTGCTCTTAAGGAGAAAAACTATGTACAAGAAAACAACTTTAAGCTTTTTAATGGCCATGCTTCTTTTAAGCACTTTCACTTTCGTAAGCTTTGCCTTTGCCCAAAAAGGTGGATATTCCGGCCCTGCAGCACAAGGTGGCACCTATACAGGCCCTGGCCCTGCTGTGATGACTATCAAAAATGCTTACAATCAAGCAGACGATACTTGGGTAACCTTGAGAGGCAAACTTATTAATCGTGTGGGTGGAGAAATCTTCACATTTCAAGATGCCAGCGGCACCGGTAAAGTGAAAATAGATGACGATGCATGGCTCGGTCAGCATATTGGCCCCAATGATGTTGTAGAACTTTTAGTAGAAGTAGAAAAAGAATGGGGTAGTGTAGAACTAGAAGTAGAACGCATCACTAAAGTGCAATAGCTTATTATTAGTAACATTCAAATTTTTAAAAAAAAGATTTTACGCTTAGATTTTACATAAAAGTATCAAAATATTTAAGGCTTCCTTTTACTAAGGATTTTTTGAAAGCAAAGCATATATCTTTTTTAACCATATATACAGCTTCCCCTCACAGGCTGTTAAAAAATTTTTCTATCATCCTCCTCGCTTGAAAAGTTTTTTAACAGCCTGTAAAAAAATAATTCGCTGATTTTTTACCCATTGAATTTTCAATATACTGCTATACGAGAATATTATGCGCATACTCTTAGTAGAAGATGACAACATCATTGGTGATGGTTTGGTAGTAGCCCTAGAAAAACAAGGCATGATAGTAGACTGGTTGCAAGATGGCGGCACAGCCAAAGATGCTTTACAAAACGACCTTCATGATGTTGTGATTTTAGACCTCACATTACCGGGCATGGATGGCCTTGATCTTTTACAATATTGGCGGCAAAAAAAAATATTGGTTCCTGTGCTCATCCTTACTGCTAGGGGCTCTGTGACTCAAAAGGTAAAAGGTTTAACTCTTGGTGCTGATGATTACTTGCCTAAGCCCTTTGCCTTGGTGGAGCTTGTAGCAAGAGTACATGCCCTACAACGGCGCAATACCAAACAAAACGCAACTATTTTGCGGCATGAGCATGTGAGCTTTGACCCGCACAAGCGTCTTGTATTTAAAGATGACGTCCCCATTTCCATTAGTCCCAAGGCCATTTCTTTATTAGAAATTTTTCTTATTCATGGCAGCGGCATTCTATCGCGCGCTACCCTAGAAGAAAAAATGTATGGATGGGATGATGAAATAAGCAGCAATACCATAGAAGTACATATTCACCATTTACGTTCAAAATTAGGGGCGCATTTTATTAAAACCGTTCACGGCATAGGTTATACTTTGGGCACAGCTCCGACCCAAAAAACTTCAGATAAAAAATAAGATTCCGCTTGAATTATGCAAATTACATCTATTTCCCTCAATGGTAAAAAGCTGTGGCAAAAAATCGCCACATGGAGTTTGCCTGCACGGCTACTCCTTTTCTACACCCTTTTTTCTCTTTTTACGTGGAGTATTGTTTCAGCCATAGCATGGCAAGGTGGTGAAAAGCACACTAAGCAATTTTTCAATACTCAAATGATTCTTTTTGCAAAAACTTTAGGTGAATTGGATTTATCGCATTTATCTGGTAAAATAGATGAATTAGACGATATAATATCTCATAAAAAGCAAGAAATACGCTTTGGCGAAGCCAAGGACACTTTATCCTTTGCTGTCTTTTCTCATGAAGGACAATTAGTACTCAGTGATGATGATGATGGAAATGAGTTCCCTTTTATTCAAAAGAAAGGTTTCACAAAAGCAGAAATTGACGATGATGACTGGCAACTATATATGACCCCCTCTGACGATGGGAAAAAGATTATTGTAGTTGGTCAGGAAAGAGAATATCGCGAAAAAACCGTTTTACGTGTTATCATGCGCCACTTAACACCTTGGCTCATTATTTTACCCCTCTTTCTTTTGGGGCTTGGTTGGATATTATATTATGAATTTAGACCATTACGCCGACTTGCAGCACAATTACAAAAACGCGAAGCACAAGACACGCAATTGCTAGATGAAAGTTCTTTAACCCCAGAAACACGCCCTCTTATTCAATCTCTCAATGTACTTTTTACCCGTATTTCATCCTTATTAACGAAAGAAAGAGCTTTTGTTTCCAATGCTGCCCATGAATTACGAACCCCCTTAGCTGGATTGCGAATACAAGCAGAAGTAATGGAAATGTCAAAAGATGACGAAAAAGCCCGAGATCATGCTGTGCAAAAAATTTTGCAAGGAACCATGCGTTGTACGCATTTAGTGGAACAACTCTTACTGCTTTCTAACCTTGAAGCCGCCACGCCTAGCTCCAAAAAATTGAGTCCGGAAACCATGCTTTGCCATAATCTTCTAGAGATGGCTTTGGAAGAAGCGCAAGAGGCCGCTCAAAACAAGGGTATTACTCTATCTAATCTTAGCCTAAATACCTCTTATAAAACATCGAAAGAAGATATATATCAAGCGCAAGAAATGCACGATGTATGGAGTATTGTACTGCGTAATTTACTTGATAATGCCATCCGCTATACTCCACATGGCGGGAAAATTTTTGTAAAACTAAGCCATGACAGCTTACAAGTTGAGAATACGGCTCCTCATTTAGAAAATGCCATATTAGCCCAATTAGGCCAGCGTTTTTATCGTCCTCCAGGGCAAAAAGAACAAGGTAGCGGGCTTGGCCTTGCCATAGTGCGGCATATTGCCTCTCTACACGATGCGCAATTATTGGTAGAAAATTCTATTGTAGACGGTGAGCAAGGCTTACGTGTGAGTATTATTTTTCATCCTTAAAAAACAGTGTCAAAAAAAAGGCCGCGCTGGGCGGCCTTACCCTGAACCGAGAGGCGTTGGTTCAGTTTATGGGAATAAAGACAATCTATGTTGGCTATATTCTATGCAACACACTACAGAATAAAATTACTGTGCAATGTATTGCATATATAAATTAATCTGCTTGCCTACGAATAAAGGCCGGCATATCCAGTTCATTTTCATCAAAAATCTGCTCTTGCTCACCAGGATTATACGGACGCTGTAATTGCGATCCGCCCATGGCCTGACCTTTGCGAATATATGGAGGAAGCTCGCTTTTACCATCATACCAATGCTCAACAGGCACACGGCGGCGCACATTAGCATCTTCATAGCCCATAGGCTGTTGGGGCTCTGGCTCTGGCTGGCGACGCAAACCTTGTTGCGGTGCAACGGCTGCAGGCGTAGCTTGCTTAAAGTTGGTTACCACTGTGGCTTGTGGCTCAGGCTCTTCCACATTAAGTCTGTGTGAATTATCAATACCAGTAGCCACCACCGTAACACGCAATTCTTCGCCGGCTTCTTCATCAAATACAACACCCACAATGATATTTGCTTCTGGATGTGCAGCTTGGCTGATAATTTCGCCAATTTCGCTAATTTCTTCACCAGAAATATCCATGGTAGCCGTAATGTTATATAATACTGCCTTGGCGCCTTCCAAAGAAACATCTTCCAGCAAGGGGCTAGTAATGGCGCTATGTGCAGCATCGCGGGCGCGACTTTCACCAGAGGCAATACCTGTGCCCATAAGAGCTACACCAGATTCTTGCATAACTGTGGTTACGTCAGCAAAGTCTACGTTAATAAGACCATCTTCTAAGATAACATCAGAAATACCTTTGACAGCATTGTATAAAACATCATTGGCCTTCTTCAACATTTCTGTAAAAGGAGCCTTCTTGGGGGCAAATTGTAATAAGCGGTCATTGGGAATGGTGATTAGGCAATCCACATGCTGACGTAACTCTTGCAAGCCAGCTTCAGCAGCAGTTTTGCGTTTAGCCCCTTCAAAACTAAAAGGCTTGGTAACCACACCCACAGTGAGAGCGCCCATTTCACGAGCTGCTTGCGCAATAACAGGAGCTGCACCGGTCCCAGTACCGCCACCCATACCAGCGGTAACAAAGACCATATCCGCACCTTCTAAAGCATCGCGCACAGCAGACACGCTTTCTACAGCAGCTTCACGCCCTTTATTAGGGTTCGCACCAGCACCAAGGCCGCGAGTTAACTGCTCACCAAGCTGTACTTTATAAGAAGCGCCACTTTTATTTAGCGCTTGTAAATCTGTATTTGCACAAATAAATGTCACACCACGAAGGCCAGAATTAATCATATTCTGTACTGCATTTCCGCCGCCGCCGCCGACACCAACTACTTTAATTACCGCATTTTCTGCGGAAGGTTGTTCATAATCATAAAGATCCATATGCCTCTCCTCACGTAATGGGTTCAGGGAATTTACTTTATATCTTTTAACCATTTTTTCATTCGTGTTAAAACACCATCAAACATCGTCGTTTCATGCTCGGTAAAAGCTTTGAGACCCTGACTTTCCTTCTCTGCGCCGTAACGCAAAAGCCCAACAGCTGTTGCAAATTTTGGACTATTAACTACTTCCTTCAGCCCCCCCACATGTCGCGGATACCCAATTCGCGTAGGGAGATGAAAAATTTGTTCACCTAATTCTTGGCACCCTTCTATAAGGGCAGTGCCTCCGGTTAGCACTACACCTGCGCCAATCATATCCTTATAGCCGGAACGAATTAACGTTTGATCTACCAAATATAAAATTTCTTCCATGCGTGGCTCACAAATTTCTGCAAGCACATGTCTTTTTAACCTGCGTGCCTGTCTACCACCCACGCTAGGTACTTCAATTTCTTCATTATAGCGCACCATATCTTTTAAAGCACAACCATATTTTACTTTAATTTTTTCTGCTGCTGCCATAGGAGTGCGCAAACCAAAGGCTATATCACTCGTTAAATTTTGTCCGCCAAGTGCAAGCACGGCTGTATGCTTAATGGCATCATTGGCAAAAATAGCTATATCTGTGGTACCGCCACCAAGATCTACCAAGGCAACACCAATCTCTCTTTCTTCTTCTGTAAGCACAGCCTGAGAAGATGCCAATGATTCTAGTGCAATATCTGCCACTTCTAAATTTGATCTATGGCAAGAGCGAACTATATTTTGCGCTGAAGAAACAGCACCTGTCACTATGTGAACCTTTACTTCAAGGCGTACTCCCGCCATACCCAAGGGGTCTGCAATGCCACGCTGATCATCAATAATATACTCTTGGGGCAAAATATGAATGACTTCGCGATCAGCAGGAATAGCCACAGCCCGAGCCGCATCTAAAGCTCTATCAATATCGCGTGGGGTTACTTCGCCGCCTTTGACAGCAATAACACCATGGCTGTTAATACTATTCACATGGCTTCCGGCAATACCAACATACACTGCGCGTATTTCACAGCCAGCCATACGCTCTGCTTCATCCAAAGCTTTTCGTACTGACTGTACTGTTTGCTCAATATTTACCACCACCCCTTTGCGCAAGCCAGTAGAAGGGCATGTGCCAATGCCGACAATCTCAATGACGCCGTCATCATTCAACTCGCCCACCACAGCACAAATCTTTGTGGTGCCAATATCTAAGCCTACAATTAGTTCAGATCTTGCCATCTAAACCCCCACACGCAATCCATCTATTATACATTCTTTATAACCCACACGTTGCCATCTGTTGCGCGAACCTCTTTGACCTTAGATAGTTCATTGCGCCGTACCAAGTCTCCAATGGTGATGGACAAACGTTGCAAGTTTTTCTCCCAGCTATCTAAAGCTATGGAAAGCAAAATTTCTCTATCGTCTAAATACAGCTCCATGCCCCTGCCGGCACTGATTTTCAACGCTGATATGGCGCCAAATTCTACCGGCAAATACCCACTTTTCAAATCTTCCAAATAATGAGAAAGTTTTCTTAACTCAGCTTCAGAGCCTTTTTCCACCTCTAGGGTGGGTAAAGAAACAAAGTGCTCTGTTTCCACAGGTGCTATAATGACACCTTGTTCATCAGCATAGTATAGCACTGTATCTTTGCGAACCCAAAAAGCAGGCAACCTTTCTTTTACCTTAATGATAAACCTGTCTGGTAAAACGCGTTTTACTGAGACACTTTCTACCCATGGAGTTGTTATTAAAGCAGACTCTAGCTTAGCAATGCTAATATCTAAGGAGTTATCTCCTAAAGCTACGCCTGCTATATCTTGAATCATTTGTTTTGAGAGTCGTTTATTACCTAGCACCTCAATATGCTTTGTAGCAAAATATTCTGAGCTGGTGGCTTGATCATATAAAGCAAGCAAACCAAAGGACAAAGCTGCTATACCCAGCACCCCCAAGCTCATGCCAGCCAAGGTAATCCAAAAATTGCGCATAGAAGGCATTTTCGGCCAAGAAAAATGTATCTTTATAGGGCGTGTTTTCTCATTCTTTTTATAAGAATTCCTTACATTTTGGCGCCCTTGCGAAGTTCTTTTTTGCATACTGTACCCCTTGCTATTCTTCAAGGACATAGTATCTTAACCTCAGTTTCAAGGCTTAAACCTGTCTGCTCTTTCACACATTTTTTTGCTTCTTCTATAAGCGCAAAGGCCGCTGCACTACTCCCTTTTCCCTCATTAATCAAAAAATTTGCATGCATGGCAGAAAAGGCCATTCCCCCAAGCTTTTTCCCTTTAAAACCACATTGTTCTAACAGCATCCCTGCGGGATTGTCTGATGAGGGATTTTTAAACACACAACCAGCACTCCAAGCCTTTACAGGTTGTGTAGACTTTTTCTTAAAAAAGTCATGAAACATTCTCTCTTTAATGCCATCCATTGGCCATGGCGTCAAGATAAAAGTTGCTTTGACTATAAAAAACCAAGATGTAATTCCCACTGATTTTTGGAAAAAAAACTGTCTATAGCCATAGAAAAAGTCTTGAGCTTCTACTTCAATGAGCCCTGTTTCGAGACTGTAAAGTATAATGCTTTTTAAACGCGCGCATGTTTCATGACCGAACGAACCAGCATTCATTGCAATGGCTCCACCCACTGTTCCCGGTATTCCACATAAGCCTTCTAATCCAGAAAGACCGAGTTTTGCACAGCGCGCTAAAAAGCGTGGTAAACGCACTCCAGCCCCCACTGATACTGTTACTTTATCCGGCTCCTTTTCTAGTACCTCTAGCTCCTGCTTAAAGTTTGGTCTTAAAAATACCAAAGGCAAATCTTCATCACTGACTAGGAGGTTACTTCCACCACCTAATACAAATATAGTGCCACCCAGTTTTTGCAGGGTTTGCGGTAAAATATGAATATCATCAATTTCAGAAAGACGCACTTCAGCTATGGCTTTTCCTCCTAAACGAAGGGTGGTTCGTTCTGATAATCTTGGTTCATAGATGATTTCCATGTTTTTCCTTTACAATGAAATATAATAAAAATTTCTTTCTGCTGATATTTTTTGCAGCTAAAATTTATTTTTTTATGGATTTTTTCTTTTCTTAATTTCCTAAGAAGCGCGGCCCCAAACGAGTAATAGTGCCAGCGCCAAGGGTTATGAAAATATCCCCTTCTTGAGTAAAGTTTTTTGCTTCCTCTAAAAGTTCGTCAAAATCTTGACAATAAGTTACATCCACAGAGCTTACCTGACGTATGCCTTGAGCCAAACTTTGCCCGCTCACCCCAGGAATGGGTTTTTCGCTAGCCGCATACACCTCGCTCAAGTACAGTTTATCCACCACATCAAAGGCGCGACAAAAATCGCCAAAAAATGCTTTGGTACGGCTAAAGCGATGCGGCTGAAAAGCCACCACCAAACGATTATTGGGATACACCTGCTTAGCTGTTGCCAAAGTCGCTGCTATTTCAATAGGATGATGCCCATAATCATCTATAACGATGACACCATCTTTTTCGCCCTTATATTCAAAACGGCGCCCTACTCCATCAAATTTGGCAAGACCTTCACAGCACTGCTCAGCAGTAATGCCTACTTCTAAAGCTACACCAATAGCAGCCAATGCATTTAAAATATTATGTTTTCCTGGCTGTCCTAATTCCATAATGCCTAAGCTTTTACCATGCAAAAAAACCTCAAAACAACTTCTCGCACCGCAAGCAATAATCTCTGCACGAAGGGCATTGTCTTCATCAAAACCGTAGGTCAGCACAGGTCTTTTTATTTGCGGCAAGAGGCGACGCACACCCGCGTCATCGCCGCAAACAATATTGCAGCCATAGAAGGGAACTTTATTCATGAAGGAAACAAAGGCATTATCCACTTCTGTCATGGTGTCATAAAAATCTACATGGTCTAAATCCACATTGGTTACCACATTGATAATGGGAAAAAGGCACAAAAAAGAGCCATCGGACTCATCGGCCTCAGCAATAAGATATTCCCCTTGCCCCAAATGAGCATTGGCACCATAGGCATTGAGCAATCCTCCAATAATTACCGTGGGATCTTTACCTGCCGTATCAAAAATAGTTGCCGTTAATGAGGTGGTTGTGGTTTTTCCGTGAGTTCCGGCAATGGCAATGCCTTGACGTAAGCGCATAAGCTCTGCCAACATTTCTGCACGAGGAATAATAGGTACTTTATTTTCTTTGGCGGCAATAATTTCCTCATTATCATCCTTAATGGCCGTGGAACGCACAAGAACTTGCACTTCGCCTACGTTTTTTGCCGCATGCCCTTCGTGAATTTCCGCACCTAAGGAGCGTAAACGCTGCACGGTGACAGAATTACTTTGATCTGAGCCGGACACAGAATAGCCTAGATTTAACAATACCTCGGCAATGCCGCTCATGCCGGAACCGCCTATACCCACCATATGAATGCCACGTATTTTTTGCATATCGTACCTTCTTTTTGCTAATGGGATGTTAAATATTGTAATTGTTGCACAATTTCTTTCGCGGCATGCACCTTACTTTGCATGTGCGCTGCCTGCGCCATTTGGCGTAAAGCTTGCGGATTTTGTAAAATGCCAATCAATTCTTCCATCATATCTTTTTCTTGCACCGTTTCTTGCGCATACACTTTAGCTGCGCCAAAATCGGAAAGAAGCTTTGCGTTGGCTGTTTGATGGTCGTGGGTAGCATAGGGAAATGGCACAAAAAATGCGCCACGCCCAGCGGCGGCTAGTTCTGCCACGGTGCTTGCACCGGAGCGGCTAAGTACAAGATCAGACCATGCATAGGCTTTAGGCATATCTTCCACAAAAGCCATCACCCGCGAAGCATCCATGCCTATAGTAGTATAGGCAGTACGCACTCTTTCATAATCTTGCGTACCTGTTTGATGCCAAAGCTGTATTTTCAAAGCCTGCAAATAGCTTAAGTTCTCTAAAATAATATCATTTAAAGCTTTAGCCCCTTGCGAACCGCCAACTATTAACAAACGCTTACCAGAAAAATCATGCTCAAATTCAGCCACTTCGGCCACAGTAGCTCTCACAGGATTTCCTGTAAGAATGCATTTTTTTTCTGAAAAGCCGCCATTGGTAGGCATAGATACAAAAATTCTATCCACCAATTTGCCTAAAATTTTATTACTCATGCCCACTACGGCATTTTGTTCATGAATGGCAGTGGGTATTTTAAGCATTTTTGCTGCCACTATGGAGGCAAAGGAAGCATAGCCACCAAAACCAAGGGCGACATCTGGTTTAAAATATGTCACTATTTTTTTTGCTTCAAAAATTGCGCGCCCCATGCTGACCATGGCAGAAACTGCGCGAATGCCTCGCCCAAGCACACCACGCACCGGTAAACCTATAAAATCAATGCCAGCCTTTTGCGCTAACTCCTTTTCGGGGCCGTATTGAGACCCTACAAAAAGCAATTGCATATGTGACATTTCTTGAAGAGTTTGAGCTACAGCTAGAGCCGGAAAAATATGGCCTCCGGTACCACCTGTAGTTAGTAAAACTTTATGCATAATCTTCCTTTCAATTTTAAACTTATATTTTGTATATTTACACTAAAATTTACGAGATATTTACTGCCGTCTTTGCATTCATAGGCATAGTGCGTTTCGCCTTTTCTTGTGTGGAAAATAAGGCTGACGACTTTACCTTAGGCACTTTTTTTACCGTACGCGAAAAATTCATAAGCAAGCCCAAGCACAACAGAGTAGCAACCAAACTACTACCGCCATAAGAAAGTAATGGCATTGGAACACCTTTAGGCGGTGCCACCCCCATAACAACGGCTAGGTTGAGTATTACTCCAAGAGCCACAATGAGTGTGATGCCAAAAGCGGTAAAGCGATCGCGTAAAACTTCTTGCCCAACGATGATGTGAAAAGCGCGCCAAAAAAGTAAAGCAAACAACACCATAACTAAGGTAACGCCCACAAAGCCCATTTCTTCACCCAACACACTCATAATAAAGTCGTTATGAGCTTCTGGCAGATAAAACATTTTTTGCTTACTGGCGCCAACACCCACACCCCAAAAACCACCAGATCCCAAAGCATACAGCGATTGTACCAACTGATAGCCTGAGTCTTGAGCATCTTTAAAGGGATCCATGAAAGCTGTGAGTCTGCGCATGCGATACGGTGCAGAAACGGCCAAAGCCACAGCGCCTGCCACGGCAAGCCCCACAGAAATAAATAAATAAATAAAACGAGTTCCACCTGCCACACACATAAAAAACAATAAAGCCGCCAAAACTACAGCAGATCCAAAGTCTGGCTGTAGTAATAAAAGAAAGCACAGTATTCCTGTAATTAAAAAGGGTGGCACAACCCCACGCGTAAAGCTTTTTATGTGATTTTGCTTGGAGCTCATAAAATAAGCCAAGTAAAAAACCAGTGCTACTTTTACAAATTCCATTGGTTGTAGAGAAAATGATCCTACTTGTAACCAACGCGATGCACCATTAATGGTGGGCGCAAGAGGGGTGAGCGTCAACACTAACAAGGTAAAAGCCCCTAACAATGCCGGATATTGTAATTTATACAACCAACCGCGAGGCATCATGGCTACCACCCAAAACAGCACACCACCAAAGCACGCAAAAGCTAATTGACGCATGAAAAAATAATATTTATCGCCGTTAATTCTCTCTGCCACCACGCCACTAGCGCTTAAAACCATGATTAAACCTAAACCAAGTAAAGTAAGGGCTATGGCAAAAAACCACCAATCAAAGGCGCCCAAAACCGCAGTATCTTCCGTGCTTTTTTTGCCTTTTCTTTTGACACTTTCTTTTTCCGGTGCAGGTAAACGGCTGGTATTTCTTTGTCGTGAAGTGCGCTTACCTTGCAATTTTTCTAATAATTGACTCATGGCAAGGCCTCCACAATGGCTTTAAAGTCCTCTCCTCTTTTGATGTAACTAGAATATAAATCAAAAGAAGCCGTAGCCGGTGCCAAAAGAACTATATCGCCTTGTTCTGCCAAAGTTTGCGCATGCTGCACAGCTTCCGCTAGGCTTGCAAACCACGGCAAAGGTGTCACGTGGGGCATATGCCCCCAAGCATCTTCAAAATATGTACGGCTGGCACCAAAAAGAATCACCTTCTTCACATGTTGCTGAAGTAAAGGACATAATGAAGGCAAGTCTCCGCCTTTAAACTTACCACCGCACAGTAAAATAATGGGACTATCAAAAGCTTGTAAAGCCACACGCATGGCGTCAACCGTGGTGCATTTAGAATCATTTACATAGAGAACACCTTGTTTTTGGCACACTTTTTCTAATCTATGAGCCAAAGGAGCAAAGCTAGCCACTGCTTTACGGGCAGGCTCTAAATCAATGCCAAAAGGTTTACACGCTTGCCATGCGGCTTCAATATTCATGGCATTATGCGCCCCAAGCAATAATCTTTCAGGAAAATTTCCTTGATCTTTATGAAAAAAGATTTTTTGAGCAGACATGGTATATTTTTCTGTCAACCCTTGTAAACTTTCAGGAAAAATAGCTATATCTTCTGCTGTTTGCTGAGCAAAAAGTTGCATTTTCGCTTCAGTATACTCTTGCATATCTTGGTGATAATCCAAATGATTTTCCGTAATATTCAAAAGCATAG
>CAZBDD010000012.1:0-14041 GCA_964490475.1 uncultured Desulfovibrionaceae bacterium | reverse complement strand
CACCTAAAGCAAGGTTATACTCTTGTGTACCACGTTCGTCACAATTGCCTTCAATACGCACACGAATGCGTGGGTTGGCTTTCATAAGCTCTGCTTTACCGCGAAGTACACTTTGAGCTTGTTCGTTCAAAGCAAAGCTGTTAAAGGCGAAATGCACACGTGCATTGGTAATTTGCTGAATGGCAGCTTGCTCTTCAGCAGTCCAAGCGGTTTGTCCTGGAATTTTACTTCCGCTGTCAACTTTCTTTGAGCAACCAAAACCAGCACCCAATGCCAAAATCATGACAACTAACAGTAGTAAACGTTTCATAAAAATTTTCCTCCTAAAAAAAGTTCGCAAATATAGGCCAATGTTTTTCCTGAATGCGTAAGCCAGTAATAATGAAGAATAAAAAACTTCCTTCCTAAGACATAGCACTTTTGCAGATAAAAAACTAGCTTTTTTTTACCTGTAGTATTGTAGAATTATTCTAGAAAATATCTTGATTTTCTACATTTTTATGCCAGTGAAAAGAAACCCTCTCTTGACAAGGAAGAGATAGTTGCATAAGCAACAGTCATGAACTTAGACACCATAGAAAACTTTGCGAATAACGCCATTGGGCGTTTGTTGGGGCAGGGCTATTTTAACACGCTACGCATTTTTGCGCGCGAACTTAAAATAGCTCATTTAGATGTAACGGTAGAACAATGTCGCGTACTTTTTGCATTATTCATTGAAGATGAACGCACGCAGCAAGAAATTTCTGTCTTTCTTATGCAAGAAAAATCTAGTACCAGTCGCTTAGTAAACTCTCTTGAAAAAAAAGGGTATGTACGAAGAGAAATAGACATACATGACGAGAGACAAAAACGTGTTGTACTTACTACCAAAGGGCGCTCTATAGAGCCTCTTTGCTTGCAATGTGCTAGACAAGCACAAACCCGAATACGAGAGCAGTTTTCAGAAGAAGAATGGAAAAACCTTCTTATTCTATCCCGAAAACTCGTTGAAATTACACGCACTTTATAATAATAAAAGAATATATTGCGCATTTTTTAAAAGCGTTTTATCTTGAGTGGCATTTATCATAATCTTACTGTGAGCACATATAATAACATGATGGCGAGAGGCTGGGCCTTTTCGTCGTGTTTGGTTTTGTAAAATCTTGTAAAAAAAACTAAGTTTTTTTTAAGAAGTAGCATGTAAAATGTGCCTCAGAGCATTCATCGGCAAATAACCGCTTGGAAAATCCTTTTTGGGAGTAAATATGAAAAAAAAGCATACCTTTCTCAATGTGAGTTTAGTTATCTCTCTTCTTTTCTTGCTAGTAGCCTGTAAGGAAGAAAAAGCTGGTCCACAAGGGGCCATGCCGCCACCTTTTGTCACAGTCATGGAAGTTAAAGCAACTGACCACCCCTATGTCATGAACTTTCAAGCTGTCACGCAAGGCTCTCGTGCTGTAGAAGTACGCGCAAGAGTACAAGCCCTCATTAAGGAAAGAACCTATGTGGAAGGCGAATATGTACAAGCCGGACAAATTCTTTTTCAGCTTGAGCGCGACGAATATGAAGCGCGTATGAATCAATCCAAAGCTCAGTACGAGCAAGCAGAAAGAGAATGGAACCGTATTCGTCCTTTGTATGCTAAAAATGCGGTAAGCCAAAAAGAACGTGACAATGCTCTTGCTGCGCTGGCCTCCAGTGAAGCTGCCCTACGCTTAGCACAAATTAATTTAGACTACTGTCAGGTAAAAGCACCTGTTTCTGGGTATACAGGCAAAGAAGAAGTCACTGCTGGTAACTTGGTAAGTAATGGCACTTTGATGACTTCCGTAAACCAAACTGACCCTCTTTTTGTAAATTTTTCCTTCCCTGGAACTACCTTTTTACGCAATCAGCAATTAGCCGAACAAGGCCGCTTAGAGTTACCTAAAAACAATGCCTATACAGCAAAAATTCGTCTTATCGACGGAAGCATGTTCCCCACAGCAGGTAAGGTAACCTTTGTAGACTCACAAGTGGATCAATCCACGGGTGTTGTTAAATCCAGAGCAGAATTTCCTAACGCTAAAGATGCCGTTTTTCCCGGACAATACGTGCGTATTTTCATCGAAGGGGCTATCTTAAAAAAGGCTATCTTGGTACCGCAACGTGCTGTACTTAACACAGCGCAAGGCTCCATTGTAATGCTAGTTAATGAAAAAAATATAGTAGAAGCACGCCCCATTAAAGTGGGCATAAATGTGGACCAAATGTATTTAATTGATGGGGGCTTAAACCTTGGCGATCGTATTATTACCGATGGCCTTGTTAAGGCACGCCCCGGACAGCCTGTAAGCCTTGAAGCACCAAAAAGGCCAGGTCAACCTGGACAAAATGCACAAGCTGGCAAAACTCCACAAAGCGCTAAAGCTCCAGAAGCCAAACCTTCAGAAGAAAAACCAGCCACTGGAAAAAGCCCTGAAGGCCAACAACAATAAGGCGGTCAGCATATGAGTACATCTCCCACTACTGGCCACAGCTCTGCGCCACAAGAAAAGCAGGGTAACTTTTTTTTACGTAGACCCATTTTGTCTACGGTTATTTCCTTACTTATAACTCTTGTAGGCGCTTTGGCCATTTGGGCCTTACCTATTGCCCAATATCCAGACCTTGTGCCACCGCAGATAACCGTGCGCGTCTCCTACCCTGGAGCCTCCGCTCAAACCATTGCAGAAACCGTAGTAGCACCACTAGAAACAGCCATCAACGGCGTAGAAAACATGCTCTACATGAACTCCAACTCCGCTTCCGGTTCGGGTTCCGGCACCATTAACGTCTTCTTCAAGTTGGGTACAGACCCCGACATTGCCTTGGTTAACGTGAATAATAAGGTGAACCTTGCCCAAAACCTTTTGCCAGCCGATGTGCGCCAGCAAGGGGTTACCGTTACAAAAAGCTCACCTGCCATGCTTCTTATTATAGCCTTAACTTCGCCTGGTGGCCGTTATGATGCTGTATATCTAAACAACTATTTACAAAGCAACATTGTGGACGAGGTTAAACGCCTTCCCGGTGTAGGTGATTGTACTATTTTTGGGAGCATGGACTATTCCATGCGTATTTGGGTAGACCCTGACAAGCTCAGTAAATATAAATTACAACCAGCAGATGTGGCCAATGCCATTCGCGACCAAAACGCACAATTTGCCCCAGGCCGCATTGGCGCAGCTCCCGCTTCCAAAGATATTGAGCTTACATGGCAAATTGACACCAAAGGACGCTTGGTTGACCCAAAAGAATTTGGCGACATTGTTGTTCGTGCACAACCTGACGGTTCTTTCCTTTACGTAAAAGATGTTGCCCGTGTAGAGTTGGGTGGTAAAGACTATAGTATCAGTAGTGAACTGAATGGCGATACAGCCCGTATGGCCGGTGTTTACCTTTTACCCGGCGCCAATGCCATCGAAACTGGTAAATTGGTTCAAGCCAAGGTACAGGAATTGTCACAGCTTTTCCCTGATGGTGTAGCTTACGACATTCCCTTTAATACCAACGTTTTCGTTGAGGCTTCCATTGAAGAAGTGTTTAAAACACTTGGCGAAGCCATGTTGCTTGTGTTCATTGTGGTGTATATCTTCTTACAAAGCTGGCGCGCAACGCTTATCCCTTGCCTCGCCGTTCCTGTGTCCATCATTGGAACCTTTGCTGGCATGTATGCTCTTGGCTATACCATCAACACTTTAACACTTTTTGGTATGGTACTTGCCATTGGTATCGTTGTGGACGATGCCATTGTGGTATTGGAAAACGTGGAACGCATCATGCGTACCGAGCATAAATCAGCCAAGGAAGCCACCAACAAAGCCATGCAAGAAGTAACAGGACCTGTTATTGCCATTGTGCTTGTATTATGCGCTGTGTTCATACCTGTATCCTTCATGGGGGGTCTTGCCGGTGAAATGTACAAGCAATTTGCTATCACCATTTCCATATCTGTTATTCTTTCAGGTATTGTGGCCTTAACACTTACCCCGGCCCTCTGCGGACTCATGCTTAAACCCCACGATCCTAATCATAAAGAACCTTTTATTTTCCGCTGGTTCAACGTGTGGTTTGCCCACGTAACCCACCGTTATGTACGCATTGTACGCTCAGTGAAAAATTCAGTTTTTACATCATTGTTGCTTTTTGGGCTTATGATTATTGGCATGGGCTATTTGTTTAAAATGGTGCCCACAGGTCTCGTTCCCGGAGAAGACCAAGGCTACTTTGTAGGAATGGCCATATCTGTAGACGGTAGCGCACTTTCAGCCACTGAAAAAACCATGGAAAAAGTGGAAAAAGGTCTACTGGCTCACCCAGCAGTGGAAAATATCGTTAGCATTTCAGGTCTAGATTTAACATCCTTTG
Organism: uncultured Desulfovibrionaceae bacterium; assembly: GCA_964490475.1. Taxonomy (GTDB): domain Bacteria; phylum Desulfobacterota; class Desulfovibrionia; order Desulfovibrionales; family Desulfovibrionaceae; genus CAYJAD01. The sequence goes on along the minus strand of CAZBDD010000012.1, from coordinate 9,667 downwards.
GTGTTAAATCTAACTATGGCACCTACTTTACAGTGCTAAAAAATTGGGAAGAGCGTCAAGGTGAAGAGGCTAAGCCTGCGGCTCTCATAAAATATGCCTATGGTATTGGTATGAGCATTCCGCAATCTCAGGTTATTGGCTTTGAACCTCCGCCTATTTCTGGCATGAGCGCCACTGGTGGTTTTGATGCATTTATTCAAAGCCGCGGCACAGGATCTCTTGACGATTTACAACATTGGGCTACACAATTAGCCAATGCTTTGCAAAAGCGTCCGGAAATTGGTTCTATCCAAAACCTTTTCTCCACATCAGCGCCACAATATTACGCCAATTTGGACAGAGAAAGAGCTTTAGCACAAGGTGTAAGCATCTCTTCTATATTTGCTGTTATGCAAGGAACCTTCGGCACAACATATGTAAATGACTTCAACTACATTGGCCGTACTTTCCAAGTTCTTATGCAAGCTGATACCGACTATCGCATGTTGCCTGAAACCTTGGCAGACATGACAGTGCGCAATGATAAAGGCGAAATGATACCATTAAATACGCTTATCACCATGGAAAGACGCATAGCGCCACAAGTGGTAGAACGCTACAATGGCTTCCCCGCTGCGCACATTATCGGCAACCCAGCTCCCGGTGTAGCTTCGGGTACAGTGCTTGCCATCGTAGAAGAAGAAGCTGCTAAAATTTTGCCTCAAGACTATGTTCTTGGCTGGGCTGGCTCTGCCTTGCAAGAAAAGCAAGCTTCAGCAGATACCACCATCATTTTTATCTTGGCTCTGGTCATGGTATTCCTTATCTTGGCAGCACAATACGAAAGCTGGGCTCTGCCAGTAGCTGTACTCACAGCAGTGCCCTTTGGAGTGTTTGGTGCCATTGTGGCTACATGGATGCGCGATCTTAGCAACGACGTATACTTCCAAGTAGCCTTGATAACACTTGTGGGGCTGGCCGCGAAAAACGCCATTCTCATTGTGGAATTTGCCGTAGAAGCTTGGCGCGGTGGTCGCAGTTTAGATGTAGCAGCTATGCATGCTTCTCGATTGCGCTTTAGACCCATCATCATGACCTCCTTAGCCTTCATAATGGGTTGTGTGCCTCTGGCCATCAGTGCTGGTGCTGGTGCCAACAGTCGACACGCCATTGGTACTGCCGTTATTGGAGGTATGCTTGCAGCTACTTGTATTGCAACGCTCTTTGTACCTTTCTTTTTTAAAAAAATTATGCAAACGTCTTTATGGCTTCAGGGTAAAAAAGATCCCCATGCCCCAAGCTCTGATAGTAGAGCTCACGAAGAAGAAGAACATGAGGCAACATTGTCACTGAAAGAATATAAGGAAAAAGTCTAATGGCAACTAAAATCACTCTAAAACGCCGTATTTGCATATGGGCATTGCTGGGCATGACCACCATGTTTTCAGCGTGTTCCTTTGCGCCAAAATATGAACAACCCAAGATGACCATGCCAGAAGCATGGATGAAAGTGCAAACAGGCACCACCCCCCTCGAACAAGATTGGTGGACACGTTTTGACGACCCTGTACTTACAGCGCTCATTGAAGAAGCTTTGCGTCATAATCAAGATATTACCGCTTCGCTCGCTTCAGTGGATAGCGCCGCTTCACAAATTCAACAGGCGCGTGCATCTCTTTTCCCATCTCTAAGTGTGACTGGGTCAAGCGCTCGTAATTATAGCAGTATTGCTGGCCCCAACCAAAATCAAAGCTCTTATGAAAATGGCACCTTACAACGCTCTACAGCCACTACTAGCATAGGCTTTGCTGCCGCCTGGGAATTAGACTTATGGGGTAAATATCGTAATGCCTACACCGGCTTAACAGATGTTTTACTCCACACCAAGGTTGGCTACGAAGCTTTGCGCCTTTCTGTGGCTGGGCAAGTGGCGCAAGCCTATTTCAATATGCTTGCCTACGACATGCAATTAGCCACAGCAGAAAGCACCTTGCGTTCACGTAAAGCGGCATTAAACATCTACTCTGCCCGCTTTAAACAGGGTGATATTACAGAACTTGACTGGTTACGTGCAGAAAGTGAAATGGAATTGGCTAAAGCCGCCATGCTAGAAACAACCGTAGGAAGAGACGGCGCTGAAGCCGCGCTTGCTGTCTTGCTAGGCCGCTCCCCCAGAGCAATACTACAAGGAAGCATAGACCGTGGTCGCGCCTTGGCTAAACTTTCTGCTCCCACTATTATTCCATCTGAATTGCCAGCGACACTGCTCTTGAACAGACCAGATATTCGCGCTGCCGAATATACCATCATGGCTTATAATGCCAATATTGGTGTGGCAAAAGCAGACCTTTTCCCATCCATCAATCTCTCAGCTGGCTTGGGCAGTCTTACCTCAAACATAGGTAATTTCTTAGGCGAACCTACAGTCATGGCATCCTATGGCATAGGCCTGAACTTACCTATATTTGACTTTGGGCGCCGCTGGTATGCCATTGATGACGCAGAAGCTTTAAAGCGTCGCTCCGTAGCTCTTTATCGTAAAACTGTACAAACAGCCTATCAAGACGTGCGTACCGCTTTTACCGCGCAACGCGAAGCCACAGGCATTGTGCGCAGTGTGCGTAGACAGGTAAACAACTATCGCCGCGCTGTGGAATTAGCCCGTTTGCAATACAACAATGGCTATGCTGACTATCTCACTGTGCTCGATACCGAACGTCAACTCTTTACAGCAGAATTACAATTAGCTTCTGCTATGAGTTATCGCCTAAATGCCGTAGTGCGCGTAGCCTTGGCTCTTGGTGGTGGCTGGGTAGAAACAGGCCCCGTTATGGGCACTGCTGCCATTGTAGCTAAAGAGCAAGCAAAGCTGAAAGCCGCACATAAGGCACCAGCTACAGCCCCCGCTGTGCAACCTTCTAGTGACTACACCCCAAGCAATAACTCTCGAGAAGCTCGCAGAGCCCGCGAAACCGAAGAACAATTAGCACGTCAGGGACGTAATTAATAAGCTTTTATATTGGGGGAAGGGAAAAACCTTTTGTGAACAAAAGGTTCTTTCCCTTCCTCCAAACCCCCATCCCTTTTCCAAAAAACTTTCACGCGAGTTTTTCTTGCGAAAAATTCTATTAGAATTTATTTAAAATTAGAGAAGCTGCTTTAATTTATGCTTTATTTGTTCTTTTTTTTCACAAGGATGATGAAGGCTTTTATGAACGATCAATGCTACATACCGCAAGAATGGCTTTGCTTTGTTCCGGCCTTAAAAGCTGGAAAGCATGTACCTTTGCTAAACACCATTACGGCATTGCGCCATAATGGAAAAAAGATTTATCCCCGACAAGAGAATATTTTTCAAGCTTTGCACTATGCTAAACCTGAAGAAATTAAAGTTATTATTTTAGGGCAAGACCCCTATCATGGCCCAGAGCAAGCTCATGGATTGGCATTTTCAGTGCCAGAGCATATGACTGCGCCGCCTTCATTGCGGAATATTTTTAAGGAAATTTCTCAAGATGAGCACTTGCAATCAAGTATTTTGATACAAGAAAAGCAGTGTTACCAACAAAGGCTCAGCCCCAACCTTGTGCGTTGGGCAAAGCAGGGGGTTCTTCTTCTTAATGATATTCTCAGCGTTGAACATGGTAAGGCCTTGAGCCATGAAAAATTAGGTTGGCAAATCATTACACAAGATATTCTTAAGGCTCTTGCACAAAACAAATTGCAAAACACAAAGCCACAGCCATTAGCTGCGCTTCTTTGGGGAAATGCCGCCAGAAAGCATGCAAAGCTTTTTTTGCAAGAGCAGGTACATCTTGTATTGGAAGCACCACACCCTTCGCCGCTCTCAGCTTTTAGAGGCTTTTTGGGTTGTGGGCACTTTTCCGCTGTCAATACATGGTTACTGGCTCAAGGGCAAAAGCCCATAGTATGGTAGAGCTATAAAAGTTTGCGGGCGCAAAAAAGCCTTTGCCTATGGCAGGTCAAAACTCACCACAAACAACGCTAAAAGAACCTCTAAAGGCATTGCCTAAAGGTAGCTGTTTTTTTCTTCAATTAATCATCATCAAGCCATAAATCATCATCAAGCACGGTATATGTGCGCACAAAAATACTTTTTGTCTCACCTTCTTGTGACAAAACACCACTTACTTGAACAGTGGCACCCACATGTTCATCTAAATCCACACCGGCGCCGCGAGGGGTAACTACATATTCTTTTTCATCTGACACAAGCATCACATGCCCAGCTTTGCCTTTGCTGGGAAGAGCAGCCACATAACCCTTCATTGTAATAATTGAAGACATGTTTTTAAACTCACTTTACAGGATACTGCCAACAATATTTTTTTGAAATTTTTTTGTTGTGCAGAAACAACAAAAAAATCGTTGCTACAATTGCTGTCAGCTCAATAAATTTACATGTGCCAGTTTTCCATCTTTAGGGTTATGGCACATTCTCCTTTGATATAATACGCAATTTTGTATGTGCTTGCAACGATTTTATGTACAGACTTTTTCTAAGAAAAGTTCTAAAAAATTTTAAACATTTTCTAGAAAAACTAATTATTTTAGATAGATATGTAAAATTTTACTTGCAATAAAAAAATCACTGTGCTAAAGAAAAGTCATGGCACATTTTCGCACATTCATTTGCAAAGCAGTTTAACAAAAGCAAGGTGACGTTATGTACAGCAATACGACACAACAAAACACAACTTGGATGATAGCAATAATACTTTGTACATGCTTCTTTTTAAGTGCGTGTGGTAGTAAGAAGTCTAGCCCTAAGGTTGCGGTAAGCTCTAATAAGGGACAAGCCATCTCTAAAACAGCACAATCGCAATTGGGAAAATATTATCGCTTTGGTGGTACTTCGCCTAAAACTGGCTTTGATTGCTCCGGTCTTATTCAGTGGGCTTATAAACAACACGGTGTCAAAGTTCCACGTCAAACAGTGGCACAAGCTAAGACTGGAAAACGTATTAAATCAAGCAAGGCACGTCCAGGTGATATTATAGTTTTTAAATCAAGAAATTCCGGAACTGGTTTACACACTGGCATTTATGTGGGTGACAATAAATTTATCCATAGTCCACGAAAAGGCGCAAAAATTCGTATAGAAAGCCTTAACAAATATTGGAAACCCAAACTCATTTCAGTTCGCCGCATAGTATAATAATCAGAAATACATATTTCAAAGCCGCAATACGTAAGATAGAGTTTATGTATTGCGGCTTTGCGTTTTTATAGGGTGCTATGCTTATTCACTGTTTGCATAGCATTTTTATTCGTAAGAAACTTGCTAAAATAAACGCATTGCGCTATGGGTAAAAAAAGCTTTATTTTTCATGAGGAGGAATTATGGAAAGAAATTTAAGTCTTGCTGAAATTGCGCGACATTTTTCCTTACCAGAATCCACAGCGCGGTATTATTGTAAAAGGTTCGCATCTTTTATGCCAATCACGGGTGAAGGGCGGCGTAAGCGTTATGGACAAAAGGCTCTTGAAATAATAGCGACTATTATTGAACATATGAAAATGGGCAAAACAGCGGCGCTTGTAGAAGAAGAGCTGGCTGCGCACTTTCCACGTACTATGGATGCTACTGTTACTCTTGATACTCCCTCTGCGGCCTTTACTCCTAGCACCAGCCATTATACAACGCCGCATCATAGAGAAAGTACTTCTGTTTTTAGTGCAAATACTATGGATTTTCCAACCATTCCTCAGCATAGCCCTCCTGTACATCCGGCGTCCACCAATGCCTCCGTCATGCATTCCATGAATCAAGCAGGTGGTGTTGATGGTAGCCATATGGTTATGCAGCTTTTTGAGCAGCAAACCATGGCTATGCAAAGCATAGCGAAATCTCTTTCGGTACTGGCGACGCAAAAAGACGATATGCAGCGCCTAGAAGATGCTGCACGCACTGCCAAGGAAGAGAATATTCTCTTGCGTGATGAGGTAAAAGTGCTACAATCTCTTTTGCATAGTTCTGAAAAAATTCATCATGATGATTTGCATCAAATTCGTTCTTGGATGAGCCGCCTTGCCAGTAGCTACAATGCAAAGACTGTTATGGATGCTGAGAATACTGAGGGAGAAAAAAAAGATTAAAGCCTGTTGACATAAACGCTTTTCGGCTTTTCTGCGTCATATTTCATGAGCTTTTTTGTATATACTATGCAAAGCTCTTCTGTTTTTCTCGCTAAATCAAGACTCCTGCACAATTCATTGTGCAGAGCTCTTAAATCGAGACTCCTGCATAATTTAAAAAAGCGTTAAAATGAATGGATGCTTTGCTTCGCTCACAATGACTTTTGTTGTAATACTAAGTCATTGCGAGGAGCCTAGCGACGAAGCAATCCCTTCATTTGTAATTGTGCAGAACCCTTAAATCATGAAATCTAAAAAAATGGGGAAACTTTACAAAAAGTTTCCCCATATATTTTATAATAATTCTCCATTCCAGTTAAACAGGCCATCTCTGCGTAAGGTGGGTAAATTTTGTGGTGGGTGTTCCACTATATGAACAAATTGCCCATAACCGGCATTTTCTAAAGCAGAGCGTTTTTCTGTTAAATCTAATGGCCATGCAGGGTAGAGCCAAATATTGGGCCCATATTTACGCGCCCAAAAAATTTCTCCTTTGGGGCTTACAAAGGGTTCGTTGGCTTTTACTCCTAAAAGACCAAAGCGTGCTATACCCACGGGCCAAAATCCGTCTAGTACAATACCAAGAGGCAAGGGACTTTGCTCCGGTAGGGCCAATAAGTCTTCTCCGGGGAGTTCTGGACTTACAAAGGCGGCAGAAAATCCCATTTCTTGTAAGATACTTATATGGGCGGCATTGGCCACATTACAAAAGGGGCCAGCCATGATATCTAAGATACCTTCTTGCACCTTTTGGCTATTAAAAAACTCCATTTGCCATGGTGCATTGCATACAAAGTGTGTGGCGCCGTTGCGTATCATATGGTCTACTAGGCGTTGCATGCCTTTTTCTTCTTCAGGCCAAAGAACAGGGGGTAACCACCATGCCACTCTGGGAACAATGGTGCGTGAAAGTTCTTGTGCTTTGGGTGAAAGCCACAAGGCCATATGCCCTCCCTTGGCTCCGCGTGTTTCGCGTCCTTGAGGCATGGCGGAACGTAAGGTCATATCGGGGCGACGTTTGGTACGCGTGGCCGGTGTAAATACAGGCCGTGAACGCACGGCGGCACTGACGCGTCCTTGCTTTCTGTCTAAGTCTTTTTGCCAGTCTTTTAATAAAGCCATAAGTTCTGGTTCACGGCGATCAATAAGGTATACCGCCGTTCCGGCTTTGGGTGTTTTATGCTTGGGTAGGCGCAAATGAAGGCTTCCCGCTTTGGGAATACGTCGTGTTACAGAAAGAGTACTATGCCAGCTTTGATCTTCTACACCAATACGCAAATAGTCTTGCGGTAAAAGTTCTCTGTAGGGCTTAAGTACCGGTTGTCCATCGTCTTCTATGGCCACTTTACCCACCATTAATCCCGATGAAGTGGATCCATTGGGATCTGTGGGGATAATATCTTTTTGTGGTAAAAAACGTGCCTTGCTGGAAGGGCGTCCCAAGGCCATTTCTAAGTAATCTTCTGCCATTTTTTTTGCTTTGGAATCATGAGGATTATCGCGCAGAAGCTTATATGCTGCCACCACATGAAAAACATAATGAGGGCCTTTTTTACGCCCTTCGATTTTCCAAGAGGTTAACTTTGGCACATCAAGGAGGGTTTTTGCCAACACATCAAGCGATAAATCAAGGCAAGAAAAATAGCGTCCGCTATGTTCTTTCCCTACGCGCTGATTTTTTTGTGGGCGAGTATTTCTTCCACCATCCCGTCCTGCCCTTTGGGCATCCATGAACTTCTTTCCTCTTGATTCGCGTAATTTAGCTTTGCTAACTTCTTCTTCGGCTTTGGCAAATTGACGGGCGAGCTGTTGGCCGCCTTGCTTATAAATGCGTCGGCACGGTTGCACGCAGCGCCCGCGTAAGCCGCTTTTACCACCCATATAGCTTGACCAATAACATCGGCCAGATACGCAATAGCATAAAGCCCCATGCACAAAGGTTTCCAGCTCTAAACCATCGGGACAAGCTTCGCCCATGAGCCGGATTTCATCTATACTTAGCTCTCGAGGTAAAATAACTCTATTTGCTCCCAGTTTTTTGGCAGCTACAAGTCCGGCCGGATGCGTGATATTCGCTAAGGTGGATAAATAAATACCGCCTTCAAAACCCGCTTGCCGCGCAATATCTATAAAGCCTGTATCTTGCACAATGATGGCGTCGGCTTGCACTTGCTTGGAAAGACGCCATACCAAATTATAGGCACTTTCCATATCATGAGGTTTTAACAATGTATTCATGGCCACGTAAACCTTGGTATCATGGTCGTGGGCTAAATCTACCATACGAGAAAGTTCTCCAGCGCCAAAGTTGTCTGCCTGCATGCGAGCAGAGAAATGTTTTAAGCCCACATAAATGGCATCGGCTCCTGCGGCAAGGGCCGCCAAAAAGCTTTGCGTATCCCCAGCTGGAGCAAGAATTTCTGGTGTAGTATGCATTATTTTACCTTTGATTAAAACGTTGTAAGATTTTTTAGCAATAACCGGCAATAAAAAGCCGGCAAGGCAAAATCTTCAATAAATATTGACGGCACCATACGAATATATATACAGTAAGTAAATAGAGAACTTTGTAACAATTTTGCAAATTTTACAAAATCACATGGACAATTTGTTAGAAAAGTCATCACCATAAAATTTTTCGATACCCTGCATTACTCTTTTTTGGGAGTTGAGCTCTGGGGCTTGCCTAGTGGAGCATGTGGCGTTATTATTATTTCTTTACAACATATAACAACTGAAATTTTATTTGAGAATACGTTTTCTCTTAAAAAAATTGGATACAAATGAAAGACGATACAAAAAATCACAGCTCTGAAGCAATACAAGAGCCTTCGCAAGATCAGCAAGACAAGGCAGCATCTGCTCAACCAAAAGCCACCATGGCCGATATTCTACATGATAAACAGCACAAAGAATTAGTGTTTTATCTTTCTGTGGCTATCTTTTTTGTGGAACTTATCGTGGGTGGTGTGGCTTTTTTCTATGGCATCATCCATGCTGAACCTGGCCCTAATGGTGGCCCCCCACAGTTTCAATTTCCATGGCTTGCTTATGCCATAGCAGCAGTGGTGGCACCTGCGGCTTTGTTGCTTATTGTGCATATGGCTGGTGTGGGGCTTTTTCGTTCCATGAACAAAAAAACAGCGGAAGAAGAAGAAATTTGGCGTCAGAATTTGCCGCAGCGTTTACAAAAAGTATACGCTATTATTCAGGGTGCCCCCACCATTGTACTTTTTTTGGGGGTCATGTTTATGGGCGTGGCACTTTTTTATGTAGATGGTGCCATTAACCTTATTATACGCTTTGGAGAAATATTACTGCCTTATTGGCCATGGATTATAGGTGGTGTTTTAAGTGCCGTATGTATTATCTCGTTGGGAAAAGGCTACTTTACTTATAGAACACGACGCATGGAACACGAATACGCTTTTCGCCGCGAAATTTTTGAGCGAACAGGGCATATTCTTGTGGATAAGGGCGTGACACCACTTTCTTTAACCTACGACGCAGACAGCGGCGTAACTCAAGC
>CAZBDD010000011.1:0-14478 GCA_964490475.1 uncultured Desulfovibrionaceae bacterium | reverse complement strand
ACATTACAGAGATACGTAAAAACGTATATTTAACTATTTTTCAAATTCTCTATAATTTTCGAAAGTTCTTGTGTTTGCGAAGATAATTCTTGCACAGCAAGTGACGCTTCTTGCATAGCAATGCTCGTGCTGTCAGCAATGTTATTAATCTGTTCAATGGCAGAATTCATTTCACTTACTGTGGCAGATTGTTCTTCGCTGGCAGTAGCAATGGCGCGCACATCACTGGCGCTATTTTCTGTTATTTCAAGAATCGTTTGCAGAGCTTCCCCGCTCATGTTAGCAAGTTTTGTGGCTTCTTCAATGCCACTTACAGAAATATCTACCTGCTTCACATTACTTTCTGTACTGCTTTGAATAGCTGAAATGGCATTGGCCACATCCGAGGTAGAAGAAATGGTTTTTTCTGCCAATTTACGCACTTCATCAGCTACAACCGCAAAGCCACGACCAGCCTCACCAGCACGCGCAGCTTCAATGGCGGCATTTAAGGCAAGCAAGTTCGTTTGATCTGCAATATCAGAGATAACCCCCATAACTGTAGTGATGGATTGCGCATGCTCAGCAAGGGCGTTCATGTTTTGACGCAACAGCATGGAATCTTCCTGTACTCTTGTAATGGAATTTTTGCATTTTTCTGTTATTTCTGCTCCGTGCAAGGCTTTTTCCTTTGCGCTTTCAGTAAGCTCTGCACTAGAACCAGAATTTCTGGCCACATCAATAATAGTGGTATTCATTTCTTCCATGGCCGCTGCAGTGTGAGTAATACGATGCGCTTGCTCTTGCGCACTTTGCGAAGATATTTCCACTTGCGTTGCCAATCTTTGTGATGCAGAGGCCACCACATTAACTACGCCCTCCAGCTGATGCGCCGCATCAAGCAAGCCCTCACGACGTGCCTTACCTGCTGCCTCTGCGGCTTCAAAGGCTTTTTGCTTGGCTTCTTCTGCTTCGTTTACAGCTCTTTGCGCTTCTGCAGTGGCGCTTTTGGCTTCGCTCACCATCTGAGCAAGGTTTACAATCATAGAACGCAAACCTATAACCATGGTAGAAATCTCATCGCCGCGTTTAATACCGGCTTCAATACCACGCTCATGTTCAGCAGTTAACTCTAAATTACCCGCCGCCACATAGGTAGCAATCTTGGCACCATCACTCATGGCAGAGGCAATACCCTTGGCCACCATAAAAATAACTACACTTGCAATAATGGCGATGATCAGAGCAAGAATAAGAATTTCGTATATAAGAGCTGTTGCATCCGCAAGCAATTCAGAAACAGGCGTATCAATAATGACATACCAATCCACCACGGGTACATGCGCAAAAAAGCCTACCATATCGTCTCCCTCAAAGGTATACAATGAGGAACCGTTTTTTTGAGCAGCAATATAGGCACTTTGTGGTTCTGAGGAATCATCAGTTCCCACATATTGCGATTCTATATCCATAATAACAGTGAACTTAGAATCATATACATAAGGAGACATATTCGGCGTTAAAGCAATGGAACCTACAGTATTTTTATTTAACGTTTCAAGATCTATATTAAAAATAAGAGCACCTATGGTACGGCCACTTTCGCTGATTGGCGCTCCCACAAAAGCACTGTATCTTCCAGTTTCCCGAGACTTTCTTACTTCTACATAATTTTGCCCCTGCAAAGCTTTTTTTACAGATTCATAATTTGCGGTATTATTACCAATACGACTTTCTGTAGTATGTACTATCACGTTTCCTTCTGTATCTGTAATAAAACCGGAATATATATCTCTATATTCTTGCGCCATTTTTGAAAGATATTTTACAAGAACTTGCCTAAGCTCCTTATGCTCTTCAGTGGTAATACCTTGCGCTTCTTCAATAACAAATTTTCTAAAGGTAGAAATACTACCTGTAGAGTTAGCTGTATTTATAACATAACTCATAATATTATTTAATTCACTGGCTTGCACACGTGCAAGTTCTTGCACTTGTAAGCGCGCCGTTGCCATGGAATCAGCTCTCACTTGTATTCCTGAAAAAACAGCCAAAGCCACAAGTCCAATAATTGCAGGCGCCAAAATATAAAGCATCATCTTTGCCAATAAGTTCAAACGCATCCCATCTCTCCTTTTACGGCTATACTTTAGACATTGCTATCAAATACGCCTAATTATTTATCTCGCACAAGAGTTCTCTTGGCTTTATGATTCAATCCTTAGATATGCTGTCAAAAGCGCTATCTCGCTCTTTCCCTGCTTCAGACTCATCTTGAGGCCATGCACAATGTGTATTCCGTCTAGAAAACGAAATTCGTATTCAATCAGCATTTCTCTAAGTTCATATTCTTCTTCGGCACAATACAGTAAAAGTTTAGCTCTTAGTGTTTACTTTTTATAGCAAACAAGATTTTTACCCTCACTAATCAATTAAATTTTTCACTTGCTGTCACTAGCAAAATATATACAAATTGTACAGTTTAAATCCTCTAGAAAAATTTCCATAATACACTTTTTTAATTGCGAAATATAAAAAACTGACAAGATTCCCCTTACATTTCACATAGTTTTTTACTACGAATTTTGATTTTATCTTATATTTCTTTCTCATAATTTTTTTCCCTCGCGTGAAAATTCTTTGTAAAAAAGCTTGCAATTAAATTTGATATTCAATATCATTCTCAAGTCTAGCCGATTAGACACAATTTTAATAAGGAGATTTTATGAAAAAAGCTTTAATTGTCTACGGATCCACCACAGGAAACACTGAATTTGTAGCTTCTTACATCGAAAAGCAATTGGCCGCCGATGGCTATGCTGTAACTAATGAAAGTGCAGACAGTGTTTCTGCCAGCGGATTGTGCGATGATTATGAGTTAATACTCTTTGGTTGCTCCACTTGGGGCGAAGATGAAATTGAGCTACAAGACGATTTCATACCGCTTTTTGACGATTTTGATAACATCAACGCCAAAGGCAAAAACACCGCTGTTTTTGGTTGTGGCGATAGCTCTTATACCTTTTTTTGTGGCGCAGTAGATGCCATTGAACAAAAACTTACTTCCATGGGAGCAGAAGTTTTAGATACATTGAAAATTGATGGTGACCCACAATCTGAAAAGGGAGCCATTGACGAATTTGTACAAAAGGTTCTTGCCTCTGCTAAATAGCGAGCCTTGATTGAGTACATTGCTGCATTTATAGAATATAGGTTTTGTAATATAAATACTAAGGTAAAAACTCCTCTCTCTTACTTTATACTTTGTATGACAGAAAATACAGCAATGTACTCATCTTTTGATTTATCAATTTTACACGAGTTTAAGGAGCATATTATGCAACAAGCTTTCACCATGTCCATGCGCAAAAGCATCACCGGCGTACATATTACCCTTGCCGGAAATTTTAGCCAGCAGCATAAAGAAAATTTCTCTGCGCTCATTAGTGAAGCCCACCGCGAAAATGCACGAATTTTTTTAGATGTGCGCCAACTTGCCCCCATGAATGATTCCTATTGCCAAGCATTTAAAAAATGTTACGCACATATTCCCTCACGCAATTTATATTTTAAAGGAAAACAAGGCATAGAACTGGGGCACCAAGGTAACAGAGTGCTTTTTATGAAAGAAGACTCTTGCAAATGTGCCGGAGCTTGTAAGTCTTGTGCTTGCCAAAATAGAGCCAAAAATCGCAATGAAAAATATGATTTTTTAAAGAAAAAAGCCCAATAAAAAACCCTACCTTTCATTTGAAAAGAACGTGGGTTGCACATCAAATAAAAATCCCCTACATAAAATTATGTAGGGGATTTTTATTTGATAACTCAGTATTATTTTATTTTTTATAAAACCCCGCTACACATTACATCACTGCATTACCACGCTTAGCAAAATTCAGAAATTTTTCTGCAAAAACCGTGGGTGCAATGGTCTGCGTAGCCGTTCCGGATAAGCTCAAAAAGGCTGTTTCATCCATGGCTTTACTGGCATGAGCATTGGCAAGTTCTGTTTCAAATGCTTCACGCAACAATTTAAAAGATTCCTCTACCTCAGGGTAGCTATTATCTTCGCGCCAAGGCAAGCGAATACTTTGGCCCCACATATTACCTTTATGAGACACTAGCGAAAGGCGATAAAAACCCTTTAATTGCGCATTTTCTGCCCTTTCAAATTCTTGAGGGTAACAATGCTCCTGCCACGAATCTAAAGGTTCAGGAATGGTTGATTTTATAATTATGGGAGGGATCGCTAATTCTTTTTCAAACTTTTCTACGACAAAAGAATAGTGTAGTGTGGGACGAAGGTTACCGGCTTTTTTTGTAATTTTCCATTCAATTTTCATAAAATTACTCCTCAAAATCTTTTTCTAGCATATGTATGCATTGCCCAAAGGGGGGCAGATGTTCCATTTTTTTAGAAGCTATCCATAGTACAGGATAATCAGGCTCTTGCGGATAATCCGCACATTCAAAATCTGTGAACCAAAGTAAGCACGCTGGGTGTACGCCTTCTTTTTCAAGATAGGCCGGAACATCTTTATAGCTTGTGCCGCCGCTGCCATGCACCATAAGCCGTAACGGCCTATCTGCTCTGGTATATTGGTCATGTTTTTGCACAACGGTGTCATGGTACATGACAAAAAGTGTGGTATCGTAACTTTCTAGAATATTTTCTAATTCTGTGCAAAAAACTGCCAACATATCTGTATCAATGGAGCCAGAGGCGTCTACAGCCAAAGCAAGAGTGGGAATGCGCGGCTCCAATCGAGAAGGCAAATAAATATCTTGAGAGATATAACGCCGATTAGGCATGGACCACGAATAATCACCATCAAAGCAATATTCTACAAAACGTTGTAAAAGGCTTTGCCAGTCTAGCTTTGGACGTATGCGCGTATGGTACAAGCGAAGTAAACCTAGGGGAATATCTCCATGTCCTTCGGCACTGTGCATGGCTTGTGTTAGCTGAATGAGCGCTTCTTCCTCTGCCCTGCGCTCATTTTCTTTACTCTGCTGTGCCATAAGAGGATGATCACGAATTTCACCAAAAAAATTACCGCTTTTACCATCTTCGCTCAAACTATCAGAGGCACTATTACCCTTTGTTTGTACTAATTCTTCTTGCTCTTGCGCATCATCCTTTTTTTCACCCTGAGCTTTTTTTTCTTGATGTTCTTGCCCTTCAGTTTCTTGAGAATCTTCTACATGCCCACTAGATGCATTGTCCGTATTGGCATCGGTTTGTTCTGAAGTTAAAGCTTCTTGTGCTCCGCCGTGCACATCATGATCTGTCATTTTCGCTAAAAGAGTATAAATTTCATCAACACTTTTTTCATCGTATTGCGAATCATGCTCAAAATAAACTTCAGATAGTATAAAACCAGCTTCCTTAAGTAAACTGTTAACGGCATAGTCACAGGCTCTATTCCAAAGGTTTTCATCTCTCCCTTGGCGACGCAAATGATGATTACACGCAATATGCAAAATTTCATGGGCTTGTGCTGCCTGTAGCTGATCTTCTGACAAAACAGAAATAAATTGAGGATTAAAAGCAAGGGTTTTTCCATCAGTCCAAAGATTAGCGCATTGAGAATCGGCTTTTAAGTCTAATTTCAAAGCTAAAGAGCCAAAAAAGGGATGTGAAAAAAGCAAATGAGCACGTGCTTTTTGCATGCGTGCCAAAGCCTGTGCTTCCAAAGCCTTTTGTGCATCCTTAGATGAAAGAGAAGAGTTTTCTTGTAAGCTTGTCATGGTTTACATAAGCACATGTGAATGTTTTTGCGCCCACTGCATAAAGGGTTCAGTATGCACAATGCTTTCATCTTTACACACTGCCGTGCGCAATAACAGCACAGAGAATTCTGGCGGTAATCGCAATGCATATTGTACTATTTTATCAATATTTTGATTGTTTGCCTTGGCACCAAGAGCTTCGCAAATGGCATAAAGTGTGGCGGGTTCAGGGGAAATTTCTATCTGTGTGGGTTTAGCCAATATGCTTTCCATGGTGGGCAACTCGCGCCAAATTCGCAAAAAACCCATAAATTCTGTGGCCGCTGTCATACCTATGGTGCCTTGAAACAATTCATATTCCACTTCAGGCTCCAAAGACGTTTTTAACATATGCGACACAAATTCCCACGAACGTGGAGAGGCAAAAGCTTTGCTGGCTGACTGCGGATCAAAATCGTGTAAGAGCATGGGTCTAAAGCGTAAAAATGCAAGAATTTCTTGTGAAATATGTGCTTTTTCTGCCCATAAGAGCCAATCATCCGTAGATGTTTGCATGTTAATATGTACCATGCGATTGGCCAAAGCCGTGGGCATTCTATGAGTTACAGAACGATCTTTTTCACCATTACCTGCCGCAATCACTGTCCAACCTTGCGGCAATTCATATTCTCCAATGCGTCTATCTAGCACAAGTTGATAACAGGCAGCCTGTACTAAAGGCGGAGCGGCATTAAGTTCATCTAAAAAAACGATGCCAGCATCTTCGCTGTCTTCATGGGGTAAAAAGGAGGGGGGACACCACGTCGCCTGCCCTTGAGCATTAACACGAGGTAAGCCACGCAAATCAACAGGGTCAAGTAAAACAGCTCGTATATCAACAAGTTTTAAATTTCTTTCTTTAGCCACTTGAGCAACAATTTGACTTTTACCAATACCTGGCGCTCCCCATAAAAAAACTGGTTGCTGGATTGTAATAAGTGTGTGTAATGCTGTTATAACTTGTAATGGATTCACTGCGCTCTCCTCTCCTGAGAGCTCTGCACAAGAATTTTTAGGTGTCATTTCATATAAAGTTGCATGCTGTGTTGCAAAATAAAATGCGGTGCAGAGCTAAAAGACACAAAAATCAATTGCATTGGTACCTATTTACACGAAGCCCAAAGAGTTAGGTTGCTCACGTAAAAGAACAATCTAGCACTATGCAGCCAAGCAAAGCTACTCTTGATTTTTTGCACCTCCTACTTACATTTTTTAAAAATGAAAGTCAAACTCAAACTTAAAATAACTCTTTCTCCTTCGTTTTCAAAACAATGAAAAAAATCCCCAACATTGGTATAATGCAGGGGATTTTACAAGCTTGTGATCAAGAAAGCTATGGGGCTTTTACAACAACAACTTCATCACGCCCATCTTGTTCTGTTACCAAAACATTTACATGCTCTAAAACTTGAGTATCTACAGTACAGCCCACATAATTAGCTTCGATGGGCAGTTCTCTATGCCCTCTGTCTACCAATACCAAAAGTTCCACTTTTTTGGGGCGGCCATAGTCTAGTAAAGCTTCCAATGCCGCTCGAATAGTACGCCCTGTATACAGCACATCATCCACAAGCACTATGGTCATGCCGTCTACAGCGTCCACAATATGTGATTGCCCTATATGTGGCTTAGCATCAAGACTTGTCCAATCATCACGATATAAATTTATATCCAGTGTGCCCATGGCAAGTTTTTTTCCTGTGCGCCCTTGTAAAACATTGTGTAAGCGTTGGGCAATATCAGCGCCACGCCTTTGTATACCTACAAGCATAACATTTTCACACATACCATGTTTTTCTATAATATGGTCAGCAAGCTTTTCTAGGGTATATGTAAATTCATCTCCATTCAAAATGACAGTACTTTTCATAATACTCTTTTCCTCCAAAGAATAAAACATCGTGCAAAACCATATAAAAAAACGCCTTCCTTGTGAAGTATAAAAAGAAATATTTATACCATTGACAAATGTCCTCTAGATGCTTAGTTTTTTGACGTACAATTTTTTAGGAGGCCATCATGGTTGAAATGACAGAAGGCGCCCGCAAAGAGCTTGAAGCGTATTTTGCGGACAAAGAAAAAGGTTCTATTCGTGTGTATCTTGCCCCCGGTGGATGAAGCGGCCCACGTTTAGCATTGGCTCTGGATGAGCCAACAGATGAAGATAGCAAGTTTGATGTTGATGGCTTTGTATTTTGTGTGAACAATGAATTGTTAGCACAAGTAGAAGGCGTTTCCCTTGATTTTGGATATATGGGTTTTGCCATTACCCCCAAGAATCCACTACCTAACAGCGGTAGTAGCGCTTGTGGAAGTTGTTCCGGCGGTTCTTCTTGCGGTTCTTAATGCGAAACTAATTATATATGATTACATAAAAAACCTCGGCCTTTTAGCCGAGGTTTTTTATTTTCAAAAAAGACGCAATTTACATTGGCATCACTAAAAAAGCAAAATCCATAAACACTACACATTTTTCCGTAAAAGCACATGATTAAAATAAGCTATGCTCACGAAGGCGGGGTTTTGCAAAAGAGCCCATTCCACCTCAAGCATGTTTTGCACCCACTGGTCACGCCCTTGCACAGCGGCATCATGCAGGCTGGCTAAAGCCCGCACACCTTGCACACTTTCTATCTGCGCTTTATCCTCTAGCCAGTATAATAAGTCTTCATTTTCATAATACTTAATATGTCCAAAGGCTGAAGAATAGGCATGTCCGCCTTGCATAAGTTTGTGTACTTCATTAAAATCTGCTTCTTGCACCACAGCTTGCACAATGCGCCCTGCCCTATTGTGACGTACAATGGAAAGCACGCCGCCTTTTTTGAGCACACGCAGCAATTCGAATAGTATTTCTTTGGCATTATCTACAAATTCAAAAACCATATGACAAAGAACCACATCAAAAGATTCTTTAGGAAAAGTTTGTAAAACGCTTAAATCACCGTGAATTTGCTCAAAATTTTCCTTTTTTTGCGCTGCGGCTATCATGGCGGCATTCATTTCTACCGCCACCACACTATTTTGCTTTGCCAAAGCATTGGCCGTAAAGGCAAATCCTGAGCCAAAGTCCAGTATTTTTTGCCCTTGTAAAAAATCCAATTGTTTCCATACCGTTTGATAAAAAACCTCCCCCAAGGGCGAAACGGTATAGTCATAATAGCGTTGCATTTCTTTATCCATATCCACAACCTATAAACCCTCTTCCTCATGCGATGAGGCATTTTCGGCTATATCACGCAAGGCTTGCCATAAAGTGTCTAGGCCAAGACCGCTAGATGACGATGTAATAATGGGCACTATGCCGCGCAAATGCTGTGTCCAGAGTTTTTGCTTTTCTACTCTTTCTTTTTGCTTACACTTATCGGCTTTTGTCAAAATCGGAAGCAAGGGAATATTATTAGTTTGAGCAAATTCTACCAACTGCACATCAATTTTTTGCGGTGGCAAGCGACAATCTAAAAGCACAGCTAAAGCTTCTAAAGATTGACAATTTACTAAATAACGTTGCATCAGCTTTCCCCATGCGTTACGTTCCTCCTTGCTACATCTGGCATAGCCATAACCGGGCAAGTCTACCACATAAAAATCTTCAGGTTCTACGCGATAAAAATTCAAAGAGCGCGTTTTACCGGGGGTAGCACTAGTTTTAGCCAAGGATTTTCGCCCAGCTAAAGCATTCACTAAAGAAGATTTTCCCACATTGGATCGTCCTGCTAAGGCAATTTGCACACTATCCAATGCAATTATTTGCTCAAAAGTATACGCTGTTGTTTCCAAAATAAGCTTGGAGTGCATGTTTTCTTCCTTTATGTTATGATACTCAGATTTTATGCATATGCAGTACGACAGTGAGAGGCGCATGCGCTAGCGTACTATAGTTTAACTTGACAAGGTCTATCGAATAAGTAAAATCTCATGCTTTCGTGTTTATAACTATATCTTTGTCTTTTATGAAATGCAAATGGTGAAATAATGTTAGAAATTTTGGTCATAAACGGTCCTAATTTAAATGCTTTAGGACAGCGCGAACCTCATATTTATGGGCATGATGGCCTTGAGAGCATCCCCCAATATGTTCACGAAGTCCTGCAAAGCAGGGCTGACAGCGTTCATCTTACCTTTTTTCAATCTAATCACGAAGGCGCCATTATTGACCGACTAGAACAGGCGCGCAACGAAGCTGTAGATGGTCTTGTGATTAATGCTGGTGCTTTTACCCACACCAGCTTAGCTTTAGCCGACTGCCTGGCTTGGATAAAAATTCCCTTTGTGGAAGTACATCTTAGCAATGTGCACGCCCGTGCAGAAGAAATACGGCACAAAACGCTCATAGGACATCATGCCATGGGCATAATTTCGGGTTTTGGTATATATAGTTATGCGCTGGGAGTACAAGCTCTCGTGTGTAAATTAGAAAAAAATTAATATACTAGAAAAGCATATATAATAAGGAGTTCATATGTATTCTACCACAGATTTTAGAAGAGGCCTCAAAATTGAAATCGACGACACACCTTTTGAAATAGTTGACTTTCAGCATTTTAAGCCCGGCAAAGGCGGCGCCATGGTGCGCACCAAATTGCGTAATATTTTAAATGGCCGTCTTGTAGACAATACTTTTCGCTCTGGTGAAAAAGTGCATCGCCCTGACCTAGAAACCCGTGATATGCAATTTTTATATCATGAAGGTGAAGATCTTATCTTCATGGACATGACCACCTATGAACAATTGCAAATGAAAGCAGAAGCCACCGATGGCAAAGCAGGATTTTTGAAAGATGGTCAAGAGTGTCGCGTACTTTTATATAAAGGCAATCCTCTTGATATTGATATCCCTGTTTCTCTTGTACTAGAGGTTACTCAAACAGAACCCGGTGCCAAGGGCGATACTGTAAGCAATGTAACAAAACCTGCTACCTTAGAAACAGGTCTTGTTATTCAAGTGCCGCTTTTTGTTAACGAAGGAAATAAAGTTAAGGTAGATACACGCACCAAAGAATATCTTGGCCGCGAATAAAAGCCCTATATTGCAAAGATTTTGCCTATTGCGGCAATATAAAGCATTCTGAGATTGCGTGTTGTACTTCACTTCACGCAATCTCGATAATTTCCATATTCTATAATACACCTTATTTCTTATTGAAAAACTCCACTTTTTTTTCGATAGATTTGAAAGATATGTGGTATTAAAAAGTGAAATAAAGTCTAGGTGCACAATATATTTAAAGACTACTGTACAGTACATTGTACAAAATTTCAAAATATTAACACTAGTCAATAAAAATTGTGCAGGAGGGTAGTTTTACGGACATTCGCAAGCTAGCCCGTGAATTTTCAGGGTTTTTTCTAATTTTCTGGGGTCTTTTTGTACTTTTAAGTTTGGTCACACATTGGCCTATGGATCCAAGCTTAAACCATGTTACCAGTAAATCATCAGTAGTGCAAAATTACGCCGGACTCTTGGGTGCTTATATCTCTGGCTTTTTAAGCGATGTTTTTGGCATTGCGGCCTATGTGTGGCCCGTAGTTTTTGGCGCCGTAGGTGTTGCCTGTATTGCCCCGCGCTATGAACTACTGTGGTGGCGCTGGCTTGGTTATTTCTTACTTACTTTGTGCTTACTGTTTGTGGGCGCCGCATGGAATATTGAACTTGGCCAAATTCACGGCGGCGGCATGGTGGGCAATACCTTGTTTCAGCATGCCATTCGCTTCTTAAGCCCCTGGGGTTCTTGGATTTTATGGTTATTCCTTTTCACCATGGCCACCCAACTTACCTTTGGCATTTCTTGGGCTAATATTTATAGAAAAGCCCATGTCTTTTGCAAACAGCGTTTACGCGAATTACCGCTATTGGCATTGCCACAAAACACCGCGCCAAAGGCAGAAGCTCAGCCAGATTCTCATTTGCAAAATACCGTCCATCCCCCTGCCCAAGCTCCCCTCAGCATGGAAGCGCCAACTAATGCTTCCAACGAGGCTCAGCCGCCACGGCAGTCTTGGTTAACAAAATTTCCGCGTTTTTCCTTTAAGCGAAAAACACAACAAAACGAAACCCATGCAGAACCTGCAGCACAAGTTTCTAACAGCATCACATGGGGTTTTGCACTTAAAAACTTCTTGCATACTCTCAAAGAGAAAATGGGAACAAGGCAAAATGTTACCCCCATGCCTGAAGTGTACGATATTGAAGCCATTCACATAGATGACCCCAACATTACCATAGTGCCTGCATCATCCTATAGCACTGATGCACAGTATGTTGAAAAAGAACAAGTGCCCACGGTGCAAGCGGAAATGGCAGAAAGAGCGCATATGCCCGCCCCTCCCTCTGAAGCTAAGGCTTCTACGGTGTCTGCAGCACATGCTCCCCATTACGCTGCCGACCAAAGGCCTGCGCCTCAGCCACAGCAAGCACCTGTACAAAGCTCTGAGTCAAGCCAAGGTTCTGCCCGCATGGCTCCTTCTGCAAGCGCTGTGGTTCCTCCATCTATAGCGCCGGAAAAGACGCCCAGTGTCAAAGAAAGGGAAGAAGTCGCAGAAAAGGAAAGAGAGCTTTTCTCTGCCCAAAAACAAGAACGTGTCACTACACCAAGCACGCCACCAGCGGCAGCTATGCCCGCTCCCAGCAATATAGAAATTGTTTCCTCAGAGCCTCCGGTAGCGCCCAAACCAGCACCGGTAGCACCTCGTACGCCTGCTGTACCGCGTAAATATACTTTTCCTCCTTTATCCCTTTTGCAAGAGGGGGCGCCCTCCTCTCCTAAGGCTCATGATGTGCAAATCCAAAGAGGTCAAGCGCTGATGTCTTGTCTTTCGGATTTCAGTATTCAAGGTGAATTGGTGCGCATTACTCCCGGGCCCGTGGTAACCATGTATGAGGTACGCCCTGCGGCCGGCATTCGAGTTAATAAAATTGCTAACCTTACCGATGACATAGCGCTTGCACTTAAAGCCATTGCCATACGCATACAAGCGCCCATTCCCGGTTCTGACACCGTGGGTATTGAAATTCCCAATATGGACAGAGAAATGGTAAACTTTCGTGAAGTATTGGAATCTTCTGAATTTACCAATGCCGGCGGCCCGCTCAATATGGTACTTGGCAAAAACATTGCAGGGCATCCCTTTGTGGCAGAACTTTCAAAAATGCCGCACCTTTTAGTGGCTGGTGCCACAGGCGCAGGTAAAAGTGTGGGGCTCAATGCTATTTTGCTTAGCTTGCTTTACACCACGCAACCAGAAGATATGCAATTGTTACTCATCGACCCCAAGCGCATTGAAATGGCTGTCTATGCAGACTTACCGCACTTGGTGCACCCTGTAGTAACAGAAATGCAGCATGCCAAGACGGCATTGGAATGGGCCGTTCATGAAATGGATAAACGCTATGAATCCATGGCGAAACTGCAAGTGCGTAACATTTCTGGCTTTAACCAAAAAGTTAAATCTTTTGCCGAGTTACCTCCAGAAGAAGTGCCTGCAGAACTTGCAGAAATGGAGCATATGCCCTATCTTGTTATTATTATTGACGAGCTAGCAGACCTTATGCTCACCGCCGCCCGTGAAGTAGAAACCAGTATTGTACGCTTAGCACAACTTGCCCGCGCTGCTGGCATACATATGATTTTGGCTACACAACGCCCCAGTGTAGACGTAGTTACCGGTATTATTAAGGCAAACTTCCCTTGCCGTATTTCCTTTCAGGTAACCAGTAAACACGATTCGCGTACCATTTTAGATATGGTGGGAGCGGAGCACCTATTAGGCAAAGGCGACATGCTCTATAAACCCAGCGGCGGCAGACTTATGCGCCTACACGGCCCCTTTGTTCCCGATGAAGAAGTACAAGCTGTAGTAGCTCACTGGAAAAAGCAAGCCCCACCGGCCTATAAAGTAGATTTTTCTCAATGGGGCAATGAGCAAAATGACGGAAAAAGTGGTGCTTTTAGTGATATGAGCAATGACCCTCTCTATGCAGAAGTGCGTGCTTTTGTAGAAGAACAAGGCAAAGTTTCCATATCTTTAGTGCAAAGACGTTTCAAAATCGGCTTTAATAAAGCAGCTGTAATGGTAGAACAATTAGAGCACGATGGCATTATTGGCCCTGCTGATGGCAGCAAGCCGCGCACTATTATTCGATAGTATGAGCCTATTTAAAAGAAACACTGATTAGATCAGCATTTCCTCAACATTACATACGTGTGAAACTTATGACATATAAAGGAGATTTCATGTATAAAATATCTTTTTTCAGCTTACTGGCTTTCTTTCTTCATATCAGCGTTGGCTTTGCAGCAACACTTGATGTAGAAATCCAAGATAAATATAAAAAAATAAATTCTATAAAAACGACTTTTGAACAAACTCTCAATCATAAAGAAAGCGGTTCCGTGCAAAAAAGAAAAGGAGAACTGCTTTTTCAAAAACCCTTTATGGTACGTTGGGAAACCAAAGATCCCCATGCCGAACTTTTGCTTATCACAGATAAAATTGTTTGGAATTATTTGCCAGATGAAGAAGTAGCCTACAGATACACACCTGACGTTGTAGAGAGTTCTCGCCCCTTAGTGCAAGTAATTACGGGGCAAGCGCAGTTGAGCCGTGACTTTTCCGTACAAGTGTTAGGAAAAGATGAAGGCTATACCAAGTTGCACCTTTTTCCTCACGAACCCACACCAGAAATGGTAGAAGCTTTTATTTGGATTGATAAAAACACCATTATTC
>CAZBDD010000010.1:0-15553 GCA_964490475.1 uncultured Desulfovibrionaceae bacterium | reverse complement strand
CATATTAGGCATAGGTCTTGGCGGCTTACATACCATTGAAACCTTTCACTCCAAACTATTAAGTTCTGGCCCTAATAAAATTTCTCCCTTTATGATTCCCATGCTTATTTCCAATATGGGACCTGGGCAAGTAGCTATTTTTGAAGGTGCCAAAGGAAACAATGTTACTGTTACCACCGCTTGCGCATCTGCATTGCATGCCATAGGAACAGCCTTTAGCGAAATGCTTTTAGGACGTTCAGACGCAGTTATTACCGGCGGTGTTGAAGCTACAGTAACACCTTTAGGGGTTTCTGGATTTACCGCTTTAAAGGCACTATCTACACAAAACAATGATAATCCCACCAAGGCTTCGCGCCCATTTGAAAAAAACAGAGAAGGCTTTGTTATTGGCGAAGGGGCTGGATTTTTATTGCTAGAAGATATGGACGCTGCCATAGCGCGTGGTGCTACCATCTATGCAGAACTTTTAGGTTACGGTACTTCTTGCGATGCCTACCACATGACAGCGCCTCACGAATCAGGCGAGGGCATGGCAAGAGCTATGAAAAAAGCTTTGGACGATGCCAATGTGGCTCCAGAAGATATTGAACATATTAATGCTCATGGCACTTCTACCTACCTAAATGACTCTTGTGAAACCAAGGCTATTAAATTGGTTTTCGGAGAGCATGCCAAAAATATTCGTATTTCTGCCACTAAGTCTATGACGGGTCACTTGCTTGGTGCAGCAGGCGGCATTGAAAGTGTTTTTACCGTGCTTGCTTTGCATAAAGGCGTTATTCCCGGAACCATTAATCAAGACACCCCTGACCCAGAGTGTGACTTAAATTATATGGGACAAGGCTCAGAAGAAGTGCAATGCACTTACGCCATGTGCAACTCTTTCGGCTTTGGTGGAACCAATGCTAGTCTTATCTTTAAACGCTGGGAAAAATAGGTAAAATTATGTTTGAACTCCTCCTTCAAGATAGAGAAGTGGCTAAAGCCATTGGCCTTGAATCTGATCGTCAGATGAGCAAATTGGAACTTATTGCTTCAGAAAACTTTGTTTCTCCTTCTGTGCGTGAAGCACAAGGTTCTGTGCTTACCCATAAATATGCCGAAGGTTACCCAGGCAAGCGCTATTATGGTGGTTGCGAATATGTTGATATAGTAGAAACCCTTGCCATTGATAGAGCGAAAGCTATTTTTGATTGCGAATATGTTAATGTGCAGCCTCATTCCGGTTCTCAAGCCAATATGGCTGCATATTTCGCTTGCATCCAGCCCGGTGCCACCATTTTAGGTATGGATCTTTCCCATGGGGGACATTTGACTCATGGTAGTCCTGTAAACTTTTCTGGTCGTTTATTTAAAGTTGTTTCTTATGGCGTGCAAAAAGAAACAGGGCGCATAGATTATGATCAAGTAGAAAAATTAGCCAAAGAACATAAGCCCGCGCTTATTGTGGCTGGTGGTTCTGCTTATGCCCGAGTACTGGATTTTGCACGTTTTCGCGCTATTGCTGATGAAGTGGGCGCTAAGTTGTTGGTTGATATGGCACATATTGCCGGCCTTGTAGCTGCTAAGGTACACCCTAGCCCCATTGAACATGCGCACATTACCACTACTACTACTCATAAAACCCTACGTGGCCCACGCGGCGGCATGATTTTGTCCGGTGAAGATATGGGAAAAACTTTGAATAGCCAAATTTTCCCTGGCATCCAGGGCGGGCCGCTTATGCACGTTATTGCTGCTAAAGCAGTGGCTTTTGGCGAAGCTTTGACCCCATCTTTTGTGCGCTATCAAGAACAAGTGCTAAAAAATGCTAAAGTACTTGCCGCTGAGCTTATGCAAGCCGGTTATGACTTAGTGTCAGGTGGAACAGATAACCATCTTATTCTTATGGATTTAACCAATAAAAATATAACTGGTAAAGACGCAGAGCATGCCTTAGATGCTGCTGGTATTACCGCCAACAAAAATACTGTTCCATTTGAAACTCGTTCTCCCTTCGTAACGTCCGGCGTGCGTTTGGGCACTGCCGCTCTTACAACCCGTGGCATGCAGGAAGAAGATATGCGCAAAGTGGCCGGCTGGATTGTTGATGCATTGAAAAATACAGAAAATGAGAAAAAACTTGAAGATATCAAGGACGAAGTGGACGGCTTTGCGCGTCAATTCCCTTTGTATGCGACATGCTATTAAAATAGTGTTATAAAAATAAGTAGGTGGAGTTTTGCTTCACCTACTTTTTTTCAATAGGACCTCTGACAAAGAATTGTACTGCGCAGAGGTCTTATTTTTTGTTATTTTTATTAATGCTCTAAAAAAAATCCCTATAATGAAATTGCAGGATTCATCTTTTGTTATTGCTTCAAAATTTTTCCTGCTGTGCCTTTATTTTCATAGGCGCACCACCCACCATTCCAAAATCTTTCAAAGCTAAGCGTGAGGCTGACTTTGTCGCCTTCTTTGGGCATGGCACCAAACATGCTTTCCGCTGAGCCAGCAATAGAAAAAGGCTTTCCATCTACCGTTAGGTTCACATAGGTTTGATCTTCTTGCACTATGCCATCAAAAATACCCTGTATACTGTGTGTACTAAAGACTTTTTTGCTACATTTATTATCAAAAGCGGTAAGCGCTGTGTTTTGAGGAACACTTTCTACTTTGATAATTTTGTGCTGGCGCTTGCAATCGTCATTGGTAGCATCATAGCTTTGCTCTAATGTATAGTGAATTTTGGCCACCTTTCCTTTGTTTGTAAGTATGCTTTTTTGTACGCTTTCGTCAGTGGGAGAAATTGCTGTAAACATATAGGTAGCATTCCCTGTATTGGTGCTAATATACTCTTCATTAAAGTTATAAGTATCAAGAAGCTTTCCAATGTAAAAATCTTTTTCCAACTGTGTGGAAGGGCATTGTTCCTTGGTAAAAGCTTTGGCCTGATTTGCACAAAGCACAGTAACTGTGAATAGTGTAAAAAATAATAAATAAAGGCTTAGTACGCTTTTTTTTGAAGAATTTCTACGCATAATCACTCCTTTTTTAAAAAAAATATATTGATGCTCTTAGAAAGTCAAGGCTATGTATCATTTTTTAAAAGTGTTCTGCACAATTCTTAAAAGTGGTAAAATATATGGATGCTTTGCTTCGCTCACATTATTTTTGATTTTTATAACATTGAATTGCGCCAATACGCCAAAAGCCTCCGCACAATAATTGTGCAGGAGGCTTTTTTAGTGAAACGTTTCAGTCTTACGTAGCGAAGCAAATAGCGCATGCTGTGCACATACAGGGCAAAGCCCTCATTGAAACAATCTAGGGAGGCACAGTATGTCAGATTCATTTATGGCGGCACATGGCTTTACGCAACATTGGGAGGAAATATTCTCCTGCCAAACATCTTTTCATTCACATGATTTTTCAAGGCAATGGTTACAAGATTTACTCTTACCTTGTGCTCAAGCGCAAGAGGGCAATAAACAACAGCATAAAGATTTTACTTCAATACTTAGCATTGCGGATTTCCCTTCAGAAACAATAGCCCATTGTATGCGAAAAAACTTTTGGAAGCCCTTACGTTGTGCAGATTTACCCCTTGCTCTAGCCTGCATTCTTTATGACAGCGCTGTACACATGGGGGTGTCTCATGCGGTAAAAATGATACAAGAGTGTTGTAATATAGTGGGAGAAGCGCATTTGGACACGTATCATGCAGTGTCTGAAGATGGCATTATGGGTAAAAAAACCATAGCATTAGCAAGAAATTTGGCAGAGCATGGGCTGGATTTTTATACAGCGCGTATGGCTGTGCGCCAACGTGTATATCACTATGGAAAATGGGCACAAAAGAATCCCTCATTGGCAGAGCATATACCCACATGGAAGGCTCGTTGTCAGGCCTTGTTAGAGCATTTAGCTTTGTTAGAACGTGAAGCAGATTAAAAGGGGTAGCATGCTAAAAACGCAAAAATTTGGAAAAATTGCTCTGCAAAAAGCTCTTAAAGAAAGATTAGCCTTGCTAACACAAGGCTTAGCTGAAGCCGAAAGAGGAAGTAAGGGCATTGAATTGGTAAAGGAAATAAAGGAATTACATGGTATGCTTGAAAATTTGTGCGAGCAAAAAGGCAGTGCAAACTCCAAGAAAGAAAATGTACAATGTCATGTATTTACTTGGGGGCCAGTGCAAGCATGGCGCCCTGAGCAAACTATGGCTCAAAATGAAAAGCAAAGCTTAGATAATCAATCTGCGGCCCATGTTCAAGGATTAAGGAAGAACCATGACAAGGAGTGAAACAGTATCTGTAGAGCATGTTTTACCTTATGCGCCGCGCCCATTGCAATGGCAATTTCATGAACATCGTACCCGCTTTTGTGTGCTTCTTTGTCATAGACGCTTTGGAAAAACTGTGGCTGCCATCAATGACCTACTACGCCAAGCTTTGCGGCAAGATTGCGGCACTGGCAAAAGTGATTGGCGCGCTGCCTATATGGCACCTTTTTCCACGCAAGCTAAAACCATTGCTTGGGATTATTTAAAATTTTTTACACAAAACATCCCTAATACACGGTTTTACGAAACAGAATTGCGCTGTGTGCTTTCAACAGGAGCTAGTATTCGCCTCTTTGGTGTGGATAATGCCAATGCTTTGCGAGGTATGTATTTAGACGATGTAGTGCTAGATGAACCTGCAGATATGCCACGGGAAGTGTGGACGCGCATTATTCGCCCTATGTTGGCAGATAGGCAGGGCAGGGCGCTTTTTTGTGGAACTCCCAATGGAGTAGATAATTTATTTTATGATGTGTGGGAAGAAGCAGGGAGACATCTGGAAGGCGATATATGGTCGCGCTTTGCCTTCAAGGCATCACAAACTGGCTATATTGCTCAGGCTGAATTAACAGCAGCGCGTCTTTCCATGAGCAAAGAAGATTATGACCAAGAATTTGAGTGTTCTTTTGCTGCCGCTGTACGCGGTGCTTACTATGCAGAAATGGTGGAGCAACTTGAGCATTCAGGGCGCATAACTCATGTGCCCTATGCGCCAGAGCTGCCAGTGCATACGGCTTGGGATTTGGGTATGGATGATGCCACAGGCATTTGGTTTTTTCAGGTAGAAAGCGGTGGTCAGTGGCGCATACTTGAATATATGGAAGACAGCGGGCAAGGCTTGCAACATTATATCCAGCTTTTACAGGACAAACCCTATGTATATGGGCGGCATATTGCCCCGCACGATATTAAAGTGCGTGAATTGGGTACGGGCTTAAGCCGTTGGGAAATGGCAGCAAAGCTTGGAGTATCTTTTATAGTGTGTCCTTCACTTTCTTTGGCTGATGGCATTAATGCAGTTCGCAGCGGGCTTGCTCGTATGTATTTTGATAAAGAGGCATGTGCTCAAGGTTTACGGGCTTTGCGTCAGTATAGGCGACAGTGGCGACCTCGCCAAGAGGTGTACTCGTCAGCACCTTTGCATGATTGGACAAGTCATGCTTGCGATGCTTTGCGTTATGCCGTGTTGGGATTTCGACCAGAACAAAGTATTGCCAGTACCAAGGCGAAAATTCAATATAATATTTGGAGATAGTTATGCCTTATCAGTATTTTGTAGTAGCAGAAGATATGTTTACAGCCTACGGAATGCCTTTACGCACAGCACTTTTTCAGCGAATGCAAAAAGAAAATTTGCTTCATGTGACTATGTATGCGTACGAAAATCCCTCTTTAGAACATTGGCTTGAGATAACACAAAGCCAAAGAGGCTGGCTTTTATGTTGCGCCAAGGGGAATGTGAAAGGAAGCGAGGGCTATCATCTGGACAATATTCAAGCCATGGCCTTTTTAGCCCCACTACCATGGGGACAAGGGAATAAGGGGCATAGAGTGTGGACTTTTGATTTCACAGTGTTCAGAGCGCATTTTAAGGAGGCCGTTGCCATGAGCCAAGGGGCGCTAGCATGGATATTTTCTCATGTTCCTTGTGACTCTTTATTGGGGCTATGTGCGCAAAGCAATAGACATGCGTGGCGTTTAAGTGAGTCTGCAGGCTTTCAGATATTGGGGCATATTCCGGGTGCGTGCTTAGTAGGGAAAAAGGGAAGCTATGAAGCAGCCATACTTGTTATAGCTACAAGGCTGGGGGTTCAAAACTCACTGTCTACATCGATAGCAAGTGCATAAATAATCTCTTGCTGTTGTTGGCTGACATATCTGCGTCATTGAGAGCTGTTTGCTAGCTAAATTCGCGACCAAGCCATATGGAACGGCCGATAATACGTACCAAAGTGCTCATTTGTTCGGTGTTTTCTACCTCAATGGGGCTGTATTCAGGATTAAGACTAGAAAGAATAATTTTTCCCGGTAGGGCATCTACCCTTTTTAAATAGACCATGTCTTCTACACCCACAGCATAAATATGACCGGGTTTGGGACTGGTTTGGCTTTGGTCAATGAGCACCACATCATTGTGGGCTATGAGGGGCAGCATACTATCGCCTGTTACGCGCAACAGAACCATGGCAGAGGGATTGCCCTTGCGCCTCAAAAAATCGTAACGGAAGGCATAATGGCGTATATGTTCTACACTGGTCTCAAAGCTACCGCCTCCTGCAGAAAGGCGCGCTTCTACCATGGGCACCAGTAACAAATGATCTTCTGCATTTTCGGCATGTATACGCGGCTGTGCTTCTCCTGCCAGAAGCCAATCCAAGGAACATTGCAGTACTTGACCAAGGCGTACGGCAAATTCTCCCTTGGGCATTTGTCCGTTTTCGTATTGCTGAATAGTGGTAAGACTTACTCCAATCTTGGCAGCAAGTTCTTGTTTACGCATATGCAGGGCTTCACGTCGCTGGCGCAAACGTTGACCAAAGCCTTTTTCTTGTTCTGTCATAGTTTTCCTTTTGTTGGGCGTAAATTTACTTGCTTGAGGCATAGGCGTATGACTTATTTTCTCTGCCTAGCAATTTTTATATTAGACTTCTGCTCAATTCAGTGTGCAGAGGCTTTGGGAGCTTTGGCGCAAGTTAATGCGGTCAAAAATAAGAATAAGGGACGCTCTGTTTTTCTGTTAAGTGATTGATTTTTATAATTTTTATTCTATATATACAATTTGCTTAATTAAGTTCTATTTTGCATTTATGCTCAAAATTTATTTGAAAAATAATTGTGTAGAACCCTTTATATAAGAAAAGTTTTACAAATACACCAGAAAAAAATTTGCTTGAAGCCAATATCCTAAAAGTAAACCTTTTTTTTGTTGGTTTTTTTCTAAGCTTTTCTTTCTGTTTATAAAAGTTTTCCGTGATTAATTTAGTTTTTTGTTGTATATAGAAGGATAATTTTTATTTCAACAAAAAATGCTTGCATTATTTAAAATAAAGTTTATTTTATACAAATAAATCTATTTTCGTAAAGGAGTTTTCATGGCATATTCTTCATCAAGATTAAAGTTGCACCATCAAACAAAAAGTTCCACAAAGCATTTGCAAGTTACACAAGTGAAAGAAGCCAGCTCCTCTAGCTCCTTACAAGAAAACCAGTGTGCATATAGAGAAAAATTACCAGATACAGCACAGCTTTTGTATGACATATTAAAGGATACGCAAGTACTACAATCTCTCTTACGGCATTTTGGGGGACATACATTGCGCATACCTGCACGCTGGCCACCGCATGGTGAAACACAAAACACTGACAAACACCCTTTGCGACAAGTGCTTAGCCCTGAACAAATGCAAAGTCTGGTACAGCATTTCAGCGGTACAGAACTATATATACCTAAATGTAACAAATATCTTTGTCAGGTTCGCAATGTCGCCATTGTATCTTCATTTAGCACTGCCACGCGCCATGGCATAAGTTCTGGGCAAGCGGTGCAAGAGTTAGCAAGACGCTATCAGCTTTCAGATCGTCGCATTTGGGGTATTTTGAAAAGTACAGAATGTGAATGAAATAATGATAAAAAAGGTAAATGTGCAAGTATTCAAAATAGTCTTTAAAGAAAAAGCTAAAAAAATATTTAAGAGGTGGTGCGATAATTTTATCAAATTTCCCAAAAAATTCAAAAAAAATACAGGGCAGGATACTATTAAAATAAATATACTGTAGATTATGATTACTCGTGGCAGCAATAAAAATTTTATTTTGTTTTGTTCAAAGGTATAAGTATAGGCTTTTTAGCACTTTCGTAAACGTTACCTGCTAAGCGATAGTGTAAATTTGTTTTTTCATTCCATAGAAAAATATATTCCACATGTTTACTTTGAGCCAGAGGTAAAAGCGCATCCAGATTTATGATACCTTCTTCTGATGTGGGTATTTGCCATGGTAAGGCTAAATCTGTGCGTCTTTCTTTGAATATAAAATAGCGAGCAATGCTCAGAGTTTCAATGTTTTTTTGTTGTGAAATAAACCAAATTCGAGCCCCTTTAGGAGTATGATTTTCTAGATACGTTGCAGCTCTTTCCATGGTTAATCTTTTTTCTGGCAAAGGTACATGGCGTGGTGTAAGCCATGGAATAAATCCGCAAATAAGTATTAAACCTATGGGAAAAAATAATAGGGAAAGGTAGTAAATACTTTTATTTTTCACATAGGCAGTACCTACACGTATATGGTACACTATGGTCATATGCACCAATATGGGGGCTACAAAAACACTCATATATCTGGCATAAGAGGCTACTCGAGCAATTTCTTCTGGTGAATGAAAGTGCAAGGCAATAATAAAGCGCAAGAAAAACCATACAGCTAAACTCAAAGATAAAAACGACAAGACATGTATGTCCTCTTTCTTATATCGTATCCCAAAGAAAAAATAGCCCAACGCCATTAGGAAAAACATGTACACATATAATGGTAATAATGTGAAAAATATAGGCATGTAGCGTGCAGGAATATAGGGCGAGTGTAAAAGTGGTAACTCTAGCAATCCCCAAAGCCAAGTGCGCAAATGTTCCCAAGGGAGACCTTTCCAATTGTTTACTATAGAAGAGGTATTCGTAACATCTTCTAAGGAAATTTTCGTTTGTGGGCTTTTTTGTACATCTTTTGAGGCCGATGGTTCTTGGGCTTGGCTTGACTTTGGCGTGAAGTCTTTTGCGGGAGGGGATGGCTTTGCTGGTACTTGTAATTGCGCATATTGTGCATAAGCACGGTGTTCTTGTAAAGTCCAGTGTATTTTAAAGGCAACAACACTTGTAAATAAAAGAGCGCATATACCTAGGGAAATGCCAAAGTCTTTAAGGGACGTAGAAGGTTTTTCTTGTTTTCTTTCTTTCCAAAATGCATACAGCGTTAATAAGAAATATAGTGAAATAATACAGAAGGCAAAAATGTGTGACGTAGCCTTGGTCATGGTTAAGATAAGTACTGTACTCAGCAAAGCAAAAAATTGCAGATATGAGCGAGACATAAGGCAGGTCAAACAAATACCTAAAGAAAATAATGCGGCTTGATAGTTTTCTACATAGCCCATGACATATACGCCATTATCAAGATTGGTGCCTATAACACGCACCAAGATGAGCGCAAAAATGCCGACTGCTAAAGCGTGAAATAGGGGCATATGCTTATGGCAAAACTGCACTACAAGGCAAAAAAAAGCCAAAAGCACGGTAAGGCAAGCTACACCAACACTACTTTCTTGATATAATAGCTCTTTTCCAGGAATTGTAGAGAAGAAGCTTTGTAAAAGCATCATAAAAGGTGGATGTACCTTGGGGATAAGGCTTTCCATGATGGGGGATATGCCTTGAAGTAAAGCCCCTGATTGGAAAAGGTCACGTGCCAATGCCGCCCAATAAAACTCGTCATAATAATGAAGTTTAGCACCATAGTAATACCAAGTGATAAAACATTGTAAAGCTGCGTGACTGGCACTTAAAACAAGAGTAGAGCAAGGGGGTTTTTTACGTAAAAAGAAAAAAAGAGCAGGCAGAAAAGATATAAGCCCCGTGTAGAGGCTTGTTTGTAAAAAAACATGCAAATGAGCAAAAGAAGCAGCCGTATAGCCGCCAATACCCAAAAAAGTAAGAACAAAGAGCGGAGCAAAAGCATAAGGAATACGCAAAAGTACAGCCGTGCTTATACATAAGCCAAGAAAACTTGCTGTAGTCAAAAATGTGTATTCCATAAAAAATATAAATAGAAAAAGTTTTTAAAAATCAAGATGTTGCGACTTATATAGATGTTTGTACAGGAAATTTTGTTTTAAAAAGTATGCCAAGGGTGCTGTGTCCCTTGGCATACTTTTTGT
The DNA here is from genome assembly GCA_964490475.1 of uncultured Desulfovibrionaceae bacterium. Lineage (GTDB taxonomy): Bacteria > Desulfobacterota > Desulfovibrionia > Desulfovibrionales > Desulfovibrionaceae > CAYJAD01. The sequence goes on along the minus strand of CAZBDD010000010.1, from coordinate 5,303 downwards.
GAAGTAACTATTTTACTGTTAGGCGTAAAAAACGCTTTTTGCCAAGGCGAATAATATACGCTCCAGCTTTTAGTGGGGTTTGTGCATCAGTGCAACGTACATCATCGATGGAAAGGGCATTCTCTTTAATAAGACGACGCGCTTCTCCGCGAGATTTTACAAGACCGGCCGCTTCTAAAAATAAAGGAGGGGTACTTTCTTCCCCTTCGCTGCATTCATATGTAGGGGCATCATCGGGCACACCGCCACCGACAAAGACAGCGTTAAAGCCTTGACGTGCTTCTTTGGCAGCATTTTCGTTATGATAGCGTGCAACCATTTCTTGCGCTAAATCTTCTTTAGCCACTTTGGGATGCAAGGAACCATCGTTAACTTGCGCTTGCAACTTGGCAATGTCTTCAAGGCTTTGTGAAGAAAGAAGCTCGTAATATGTCCACATAAGCTCATCAGAAACAGACATCACTTTACCAAAAATATCACTGGGGCTTTCGTCAATGCCAATATAATTTCCGTAAGACTTGCTCATTTTTCGCACGCCATCGGTACCCACAAGTAAGGGCATGGTAATAATGCATTGGCTTTCCATACCATACTGACTTTGTAAATGACGCCCTACCAATAGGTTAAACTTTTGGTCAGTACCGCCCATTTCCACATCAGCTTTCAAAGCGACAGAATCATAGCCTTGGCAGAGAGGATAAAGAAATTCATGTATGGCAATGGGGCGTTGTTCTTTGTAGCGATTTTCAAAATCATCCCTTTCCATCATGCGTGCCACAGTATAGCGAGAAGCTAGACGAATAAAGTCAGCGGCCCCCATATCCCCTAGCCATTTAGAGTTAAACTCCACTACAGTTTTATCAGGGTCAAGAATTTTAAAAACTTGCTTCTTATAGGTTTCGGCATTGGCAATAACTTGTTCTTTGGTTAGGGGAGGGCGGGTTTCGCTTCTACCGGAAGGGTCGCCAATGGAACCCGTAAAGTCGCCAATAAGAAAAACAACTCTATGTCCCAGTTCTTGAAAATGGCGCATTTTGTGCATTACCACTGTATGCCCCAAATGCAAATCCGGCGCTGTGGGGTCAAAGCCGACTTTAATTGTAAGTGGTTTGCCACGCAGAATTTTTTTCCGTAATTCTTCGGCGTCAATGAGTTCTGCTATGCCGCGAGTAATAAGCGCCATTTGTTGTTCAATATCAATTTGAGACATAAGGGGACCTCTATAAGGGGATATATTTCATTTTTAAAACTTGCATGTCTTACTATACAAGGTCTTAAAAACATAAAAACTATTTTCGTAGCAGTATACTTTAAATTAACATGCGCATACTGCCAAATTAGTATACAGCTGTCAACTTTTTCAAAGAGCTACTCATTGTAAGCCTATTATGGTCTTTGTATAGAGAGAAAATGAAGTAAAAGTAGATGAATTACTTTTTTGAGACCTCTGCACAATTACAAATGCGTGGATTGCTTCGCTTAGCGAATGGATACCGTGTAATGATCAAAGGCGGGGTAACGTTTCCATACATGGTCAAGCACCGTCATACCAGCAACCCAGCGCATGTCGTAAAGGTCTAGTTCTCTGAGTAAAAATGCAAAGTCAAAAGCTGTTCGGCAGCAACCGCTTATGTAATTGCTTCCCACAAGGCATTGTTTTTTTTCTCGAATAAGCGCTGTAATCCATGAAAGTCCCGTTTCAATAGGGCAAGAAAGCATAGGTTGAGGCGGGCGGTGAGACATTTTCTCATGCTGGCGTAAATAAAAATAGCTACGTGCTGTATCTTTGTAATGCAGGGCAGCGCCGCCGCAAGCCACGGCCAACATTTTTTTATGCTCTAAAAGTTCTTCTGAGCTTTCTGATTGGTTTTGCAATAAATCATGGTCGGCTTCTGAAAGAAGAGCGTATACTTTTTCTTTCCCTTGTGTACAGTGCGAGTCTTTGGCTTCATTTTTGAGAGTGAGAAAGAGCTTTTGCACAAGGGCAAGGCTTGGTATGGTATAAGAAGAAAAAGAATTTTCTGGGCTCTGTTCTGTCGGTTGAAGGCCTGCTATGCCATTGAAAAAACGTGCTAAAAAAAATGAAAAATTGACCATATCTTGCGCATGTTTGGGGTCACACCGAGAGAAGGAATTACTGCTAAAAAATGTTTTACACAATTGCTGCGCTTTGTGCTCTGCGAGATGCTCTTTTTGCACTCTTTCCCAAGCTGCACGACCAATGCTTTCACAAAAATTTGGTTCGCGCAGGCAGTAATCTATAATCTCTTCTAATTCTTGTAAATCTTTATAGATAAGAATTTCTTTTTCGGGGGTGAATAAACAATTTTGATCTTCCCCCACATCGGAGCTGATGACGCAGGCGCCTACACTGGCACCTTCCATGAGGCGAAAATTCACTTCATTGGCTATGGATTCATTGGGAAGAATACGTGTGTTGGCATAGAGTTGCATCATTTCGATATGGGAAATATTATTTATATTAGTTTTGTCATAACGCTCTTTAAGCATTTGGCAAAGAAGCTCTCTTTGTGGTCTTGTCCCACTCAGTCTGCCAACAAAATTTATATCATGACTACGTTGAGCATGACTTAACCATGGGTTTTTATCACTTTTTTGGCTTAATCTGTGTGTGTTCGGGTGCTGCCAAGAAGGAGGCAGATGCTGCAGAAAACTCTTATGCGGGGTTAAAAATATATCATAAAGTCGCGCATAGTACATTTGCCACCCATAGTGTAAATGTGTGTCTATGCTCCAAAATGCCGTGCGACATGGTAGGGTGTGCACATCCATAAAGAAAATTTTTATGGCTAGGGCTTCAGCATGAAAAAAAATATCTGCTTGTACTCCGGCAGGCATATTTTTTTGCATAAGATCTTTGGCAGAGTACATGCCGGCATGGCGCAATGAAATATTATATACCGTATGTCCTAAAGCCTTAAATTCTTGGATATAGTGGCTGTTTATAGAAAAAATAATGGCCATGGTACTTCCCATTTTTATGATGTAGACAATAAGCGCGCTTTGAAGGAGGCTGGGGAAATTTTTGGGCGCGGGCAAAAAAAATCCTCAGAAAAAGTCATTCATCAAGGGTTCTGCACAATTATTTTTCAAACAAATTTTGAACATAAATGCAAAATAAAACTTAATTAAGCAAATTGTGTATGCAGAACAAAAGATACAAAAAGTCAAATATTTAACAGGGAAACAAAACTCCTTCATTCTTGATTTTGGGTAGCATTGGCTTGCGCTAAAGCTTCAAAAGTCTCCGCATAATGAATTGTGCAGAAGTCTTTAATCAATTCTCCCTAGGTAACATTAAGCCTACTTTTGAGCAATGGTGTGCAAGATGGCATCCTTACTAGAACGGTGACCACATAAAATACCCCTTGTGCAAACATTGCGCCCCATGTCTTTTGATGCTATTATGCACAATTCACAGGTACTATAAGGAAAAATTATGACGCACAAATTTGCTTCTTCAACCCATTCTGGCATCCATTCTTCCACGCAACTTTCGGATGATAATACCGTTTCTTTGTTGCGCGAACCGGAAGATGCGCTTGCCCCCACAACATTGGCACAATTGCCAATGCTTTTACAAGAAGCATGCGCCCGTGCTCAATGGGCACAACTTATGCCTGTGCAAGAATTGGCTTTACCATATCTATTGGCACACCGTGACCTCATGGTACAATCTCGCACGGGCAGTGGCAAAACAGGCACCTATGTATTGCCGTTACTGCAACATCTTTTGCCAGAGAAAAATGTAGTACAAGCTCTCGTGCTGGTACCCACAAGAGAGCTGGCTATACAGGTAGAGCGCGAGGCAAAAACACTTTTTGCCGGTACAGGGCTTGATGTGGCAGCTGTATATGGCGGTGTGGGCTATGGTAAGCAAAACTCTGCTTTACGCTCCGGTGCGCATTTGGTGGTAGGTACGCCAGGACGGGTGCTGGATCATCTTTTGCGGCGCTCGTTAACTTTAGACCATGTGCATACTCTTATTTTTGACGAAGCAGATCGTATGCTTTCCATTGGCTTTTATCCAGATATGAAAGAAGTGCAAAGATATTTACCCCAGAAAAAAGTCAGCGCATGTCTTTTTTCTGCGACGTATCCGCCGCATGTTCTTCAATTGGCTGAAGAATTTATGACGAGCCCTGCCCTGCTTTCTTTGTCAGAAAAACAGGTGCATGTGCCACAAATGCAGCATTTATATTGTCTGTGTAAAGCCATGGATAAAGACCGCGCTTTAATACGTCTTATTGAAACAGAAAATCCTGCTTCTGCCATTATTTTTTGTAATACTAAAGCACAAGTGCATTATGTTACTGAAGTTTTGAAGGGCTTTGGTTATAACGCCGATGAGCTTTCTGCTGATTTGTCACAAAGTAAGCGCGAAAGAGTGCTGTCAAAAATGAGCGAAGGAAAATTACGCTTCTTGGTGGCCACCGATGTTGCCGCTAGAGGTATTGATATTCCGGCTCTTTCTCATGTGTTCTTGTACGAACCTCCTGAGGACCAAGAAATTTATATCCATAGAGCAGGGCGTACAGGACGCGCCGGTGCAGCGGGCACGGTAATTTCTTTGGTAGATGTGATGCAAAAATTAGATTTAGAACGTATCGCACAGCATTACTCCATTAAACTTTTGCAAAAAGAATTGCCTAATGATGCCGATGTTGCCAAAGTGGTGGGGCAACGCCTATCTACTCTCTTAGAGGCGCGTTATCGTACATTGACTGGGCTTGAAAAAGAAAGAGTAAAACGCTTTCGTTATATAGCTAATATTTTTGCAAAGCACGGTGATGACGGTGCAACTCTTCCCCCTTGGGAAGAGGTACTTGGAGCCGAGGAAGGGCAAGATCTTTTATTGGCTATGCTTTTAGATGCTTGTTATCAAGAAAGTTTGGGCATGCCTTTACAAGGACTTTTTACCGCTTTACAAGGGCGCTTGCCGCAAGAAAATCCTCGTGGGCGTTCTAAACCCCAAGGGCAAAGCAGGTCTCCACGCACACCTAGGCCGGAAAGGGCAGGTAGGGCAGATAAATCTGAGAGCGACGCAAGAAGCGAGAGGCGTGAGGGTTTAGATAGCGCAGAGAAAGCGGGCAGAAAATCTTCTTCGCGCCATGGGAAAAATGGCGAGGTATCGCAAGATACACACAAGACAGCCAAAGCAGGACGTAGCCGTGCTGGGCAAAGCCAAAACCGCGATGAAATAGCGCGTCCACGGCGTAGAAAAGGGAGAAAAAAAAGCGGAGATAAAGGCCATGAGTGATACCGTAGAAAGTTACGAAAAA
>CAZBDD010000009.1:0-15730 GCA_964490475.1 uncultured Desulfovibrionaceae bacterium | reverse complement strand
AAATGCTCATTTTTTTTCTGTTGGGGCTTTTGGCTACGCCGGCGCTTATTCCGCAGGTCTTTTTAGTTTCAGTAGCTATGGGACTTTTATTGACTTTAGTTATACGCCCTTTGACTATTGCTTTGTGTCTGACACCTTTTAAGTGTAGTTGGCCACAGCAAGCGTTAGTTGCTTTTGCCGGTCTTCGCGGTGCATCCTCTGTAGTATTTGCCATTATGGCTACAGTGCATGAAGCAAAAACCCCTGGCGATTTATTTCATATTGTTTTTTGTATTGTGCTCTTATCTATTATTTTTCAAGGCTCTTTACTGGCTCCTGTGGCTGATAAATTAAAAATGTGCGATGAAAGTATAAATGATGCTAAAAGTTTTAGTGATTATACAGAAAATAAAGTGAGCTTCATTTCTTTAGAAATGAATAAAGGGCACCCTTGGATAGGTAAAAGTTTATATTCCCTAAGTTTTCCGCCAAATATGCTTGTCATAATGCTTATGCGTCAAGGGGAAAATGTTTTACAGGGGGGAGCTACCGTTTTTCAAGAAAACGATACAGCTGTTTTATGTGCGCCTAAAAGTCAAGAAGACAATAATTTCATTTTAAATGAGCAATATATTGATACGAGCGATGCATGTATAGGCCAAAGTATTGCAGACTTTGCGCAGAAGGATGGTCTTTTTGTGGTTATGATATTGCGAGGAGAAAAAACCATCATTCCACATGGAAAAACTACTATTAAAGCCCACGATATTTTGGTAACTGGTGAAAAGTAAGAATGACTTTTGCCGCGGGCTGATGATCTGTTTGCTTTTTTGCTAATGGCGCAGATGCTACTTTTTCATGGGCTATCAAGTATTTTTTAGTACCTAGGAGCTGCTGGGGTATTTGTTACAGCTAGAGGGGAATCGTATTTTTTTGTTGCTTATTACTCTATTTTGTAGTATGGATGTTTAAAGTAAAGAGAGTTGTAATGCAGTAAATAAGCGTATGAAATTTTATGCGTCAAAAAAACAATGTAAGTACTCGCGGCTTTTTACTTTTTATGGAAGAAATGCTCGCTTTTAACAACCTCTCTACATATGACATTTGTAATAGCTACTTTTGCTAGCTCATTCCCTCCCTCAATGATATTTTTATCATTGGTTTGCATAACTACAGGAGGTTAAAACAAAACAGCTTTGTTTTTGAGTTTTATGAAAAACGCCTTGCTGGCCTATTGCAATCTGTTGATGAAACAGTTACTTCTATAAAAAAAATTGTTTTATTATTTTTCATGTCTGTTGCTATATGCATTTTTTATAATGACAATTTTGTCTATATTAATTACACTATGAGGAAATACAATGAGTTTTGAATATTTAATTGAAGAGTTTGCCAATGCAGTTGAAGCCCAATCCATAAAGCGAGTTCAAGAAGATATGCTATCTGTTCTTGTGGGTGAATTTGAACTCTTCTTTTCGTATCATGAGGCAAACCGTATTGTTATGTTGCATGCCAGTTTGGCCGAACATGATGACAAAAAAGAAACTTTGGCATATTTATTAGAAATGAATACTTTTTTTGCTAAATACAATGGTTTATGTCTTGGTATTGATGACAATGTTATTACTGCGCAGCAAAATATATATATAGGTGCGGATGAAGGCACCTTTATCAAATCTCCTGTATTTTTAAAGCAATGTGAAACATTTTTAATAGGAGTAAGTATTCTTTTAGAATATTTTAATGATACTGCAACTTTTGCTCAAGATGTGGCTGAGGCGCAAAAAGATAAGAAAGCTAAAAATGAAGCACCTAGAATGATGGGTCAAGATATTCGCTGCTGATTAGGTCATTTGCAACAACTAAAATTTATAAAAGTATAAAGTCAAACTTACAGCGTAAAGCACTTACTCTCTTGGACATACGCAAAAATTATTTTTTGTTGTTTTCATACAGTTTGCTACGCGAGTATAATTAGGTTGTGTATGTTTTAGTATTTATGCATCACAAATCTAGTTTATTTGCATAATAGTTTTATAATGAAGGATATTTTTATGGTTAAAATTTCAGAAATATATAATAAATTTGACGCGGCTCCGGATTTTAGAGACTTAACAAAAAACTCTAATTTGCAAGATCGTAAAGTAGATAACGTAGCTTTTTTAAGTACTGTGAAAAATAAAGATTTTTCTAAATTTAAAATAGATGCTCAAGGTGATCTTTATAAAAGGGGAAGCATAAAACAAGTTTTTAGAGATATTGCAAATGTGTTTACTCCAAGTAGTACTTTAAAAGAGCGTAATTCGCAAGTAGCGTCGAAAATAGTGGAGCTACGAGGTGGATTATTGAAAAATGGTGCCTCTAAGGCAAATTTTGCTTCATATAGCAAATCTTTAGGGGCGCAAGTTGACGCATTGCAAGCAAAAGTAAAGAGCATGGGCTTAAGTAAAGAAGAAAAAACCATTTTTACATCTTACTTAGATGAAGTAGATTTAGGAAGGATAGAATTTTCAAAAAGTTCGCAAGAACCTAATGTTTTTAAGCGAATTGATATGTTGAAAGATATAGATAAGAGTTTGAAAGACATAGATAATTTGTTGAGTAGTGGAAATAAGAATAAAATTATGGCGGGTGCCATGAATATGGCCGCTAAAATTATGACTTGCAGCGTAGATAGTAAAAAAGAGTCAAGCAGTATGTTAAAATTAGTAGGAAATATGGAAAAGAATCTTACTAAAAGCATGGAGCAGGCATCTTCTTTAGATAAAGCCCTTATGAAAACGTGCATAGATGACCTTAAAGGTGACATTGATTTATATTTAAATGACCCTTCATTAAGTTCTATCGATCAACACGTAGAGAGTTATGGTGAATTTGCTTTACAAGTGCTTGAGGGTGGCAACTCGCCTTTAGAGACAGGATTTTGCCAGAATCAAATTCTTGATATATGCGACAAATATATGGAATCGGAACTTAGCGAAATGCCATCGGCTGTACATGCAGCTTTTGAGGAAAAACTTTTGCTTGCTCTTAATGACACAGCACAGATGCAACCCCTTATAGATAAAAAATCAACTTTTAGTGAAATGACAAATGATGTAGCTAAACAAGTTTATACCACGCATTTTGCAGATAGATCTGTAAATGAAATTTTAAATACACCTGTATTTTCAGAAGACGCTCAATTGTTTGTGGACACAGTTAAGCAGGCTACAGATGTAATGGCTGATATAATACAAACATTGCCTACCTGCAACACAACAGAGCAAGGTGATAAAATAAGTTTTTTGAAGGGAACTGCGCAAAATCTCATGTCAAATGTTCTCAAATTTTCAAATGAGCTGGATTGTGCAACTCCAGCGAGTAGAAAAATGTTTGCTGCTTGTGTGAAAAGTATGACTGAAGATATAGAAAAAAAGTTAGATAAGAAAAACTTTGCTAATCTTGCTAAATTACCAGAAAATTATACGAAGTTTGTTTCAGATTATTTTTTATCTCCTAACGCGGTGTCCTCGACAGAGTATGTTAGGAACTCCATTGACGAATTTTGTGATGAGGCTCTTTCGTTTTCACCAGTAGCCGTGCCGGACAAGTGTTATAAAGAGGCTTTGGGTGACTTTCTTAAGGGGCATTTTCGCACTGGCGTGGATGCAGGACAGTCACTTAATACCTTAATGAAAAGCTTCACTGATCAATGGCTTAATAAAGGTGTGCATATGGCTGAGTCTTCAAACTACAGAAAACATACTGCTTATGAAAATTTAGAGGATGCTCTTCACATTGATTCTGTGTTTCTTTATGGGGTAAAAAATGAAAGCGCTTTAAAGATGTGCTTAAATAAAATTCCAGAAATGCGTAAAATCCAAAGCGTTGGGCCGCTTAAACCTGAGACCGTTTGGAAAGCAGTATTGAATGAAGACCTGCCTACAGATCATGGTGCTCAGGCAACACTTGGGCAAAAAATATATGAAAATTCGGATCTTTATAAATTGTCTTTTACAGAGCAAGGTAAAGCTGCACACGCAGCTTGGTTACAAAATGATATGTCTTTGGAAAGTGCTGTTGCTTTAGCAAAGGAACAACGCCCCATAAGTATGAACGATTTTGTACGCCCCCTCAGCTTTACTCCGCGTGCAGCGCCTCTTTCTGTGCAGGGTGATATAGATAAGTGGAAATCAGATATATCAAAAATTAGTGATGCTGTAGGAGGACAAAGCCCGACGTATTCTTTTGAACAAAGGCATAACGTATTTGAAAGTATAGCATTGCCTTCACTGAAAGAAAGAGAAGGAAAATTGGACGAATTAGCAAATAAGTTGAGCAATGAACTAGAAAAGCTGTATAAAGTTAATGATAAACAGGCAAGGGTTGTACGTGGCTTTATAAATGAAGGCGGAAAAATTGTAAATGAATTGAGTATTCTGACGGGTATGAAAGTAGGCGCATCTACGCCGATAGATATGACCTTGAGTAAAGGCGTTAAAGGGTTAGAATTAAAATTCACAGTATTGCCTGTTCTTAATGAAAGTGAGACGAAACAGTTTGGTGGTAGCTTTAGTTACTTGATAGACAGAGAAGGCGTGAGTACCATGACGGATTTGAATCTCGCAACAACTGATTATAATAAAAAATAACGAAAACTCCAAAAACTTTTCATAATGAACGAAAGCTTCTTTTGAGAGGCTTTTAGTGGTCAAATATTGTTAGAAGAAGACTACCGGCAAAATGTATATGCACTTTGCCGGTAGCGTATATTTATAACACAAAATACCTCACTATTTTTTAAAGATTGGGCATAAAATATCATGCGTATAGCATCTTTATCCTTAGCACAAAAAATCGCTGCCACCATTACCCTTTTCAGTCTTTGTATTGCCGCTTTACTTTTTATTGGTCTAGACTATGCACAAAAAAAGAGTATGCAAGATATTGCTGTGCGCTTTATTGAAGCAAGTTCTCTGAGCATGCAAAAAAATTTGCATAAAAATAATGCTGCTTATGAAGATATACGTATGCATCTTGAAAAAAATTATGCAAGTAAAGCAGAAGATTTTTGGCATTCTATTGTGGATAATTCGCTGACTAATTTGCCCCCTAATTTTCATGCTTTCATTGTAGATAATCATGCTCGTGTTCTTAGTCCTAAGGTGCGTGTAGACATTATCAAACCGCAACTTATAGAAAAAAAGTTACATCCGCCTTTTTCTCTTGGGGCTACAACACTAGAAACTGCGCATGGCCGTGTTACCTATATATCACGAACTCTTAAGGAAGATGAATTGTATTTATATATGTATTATCGGCATGAGAGTTTTGAAGATTTAGTTTGGCAAAGAAAACATATTCTCATACTTGTCACCATAGGTATTATTCTTATAGGCCTTTTTTGGGCGCGTATTTTGAGTAGGCATTTGGCTAGGCCTTTGCAAAAATTAAATTTAGCCAGTTTGCAGCTTTCTCATGCAGACTTAGTGCATGAAAATATCTTACAAACTTTGCCTAAACTACCTGTACAAAGGCAAGATGAAATAGGATCTCTTGCTCGTTCTTTTCAAAACATGGCTGAAACATTACAAAAGAATATACAAAAAACCATAGTTCTTACCGCAGAGCATGAAAAAGTTGAAAGTGAATTGCGCCTTGCACAAAATATACAGCAAAGCATGTTGCCTCAAGATTTTTCTTCTGCCTATCAGGAAAAGTCGCCTTTTACTATGCATGGCATGGTGCTTCCGGCACGAGATGTAGGTGGCGATTTGTATGATATTTTTTGGCTTGATGAGGATAATTTTTGCTTTGTTATTGGTGATGTTTCTGATAAAGGCGTTCCCGCAGCTCTGTTTATGAGCATGACACTTACTCTTTTGCGTTTGCTTATGCGTACCCCTATGTTACACCACAATCCGGCAAAGTGTCTTGAGTATGCCAACAACACTTTATGCCAAAATAATACAAGCAATATGTTTGTTACTCTTATTGTGGGCACAGTAAATTGTGCCAATGGGCAGATGGTTTATGCTAATGCCGGACATATGCCCCCCTGTTGTATTCATAAAAATAATGACTTTGAAGTGTTACCCACCCATAAAGAACTTGTTATTGCTACGTTTGAAGATGTAACTTACAAAAATATTTCTTATCAATTACAACACGGCGATCGTGTTTTTTTCTATACAGATGGGGTTACAGAAGCTAGCAATGTTGCAGGGCAACGCTTTGGTGATGAAGCATTGCAAGCATTTTTAACTCAAAACAATACCCTTTCTCCTAAAGACTTAAATACATTGCTTGTGCAGCATGTGCAAAAATTTAGTGAAGATTGTTCACAGTATGATGATATTACTATACTTAATTTTTTGTGGAAAACTTCCTAAGATTGTTAATGAAAGTATTATTAAATGCTTTTTAAGATAATATTATTGTTGCGCTAAAATATATGAGGAAAAACACCCTAAATAAGGGGATGAAAGGCACTTTTATTAAAAAAATTTGATAATGTTTTCTTAACAAAAAGCTTTGCATATCAACGACAATTTGCTAAAATATATATAAAGATTCTTTTGTGTAGAAAGATAGTGCTTTTTTTACGCTTAAGGTATTGTTTTTTTAAGATAAAAAAAACCTTGCTTTGTTTTGCTCCGTATTGTAAGAGTGATATTAAGTGAGTGCATACTTTTCGAGACAATTTTGTCAATAAAAACCCATAAAATTATGTGAAAGGAGAAAATAGCGTGCCTACAATTAGTGAAAAATCTCAGGAAATGGTCGATCAACAGAAAGAAAAACTTCAAGCTCTTGGTAATACTCTAAAAGAACAACGTGCTATTTTAGATAATTTGCAAAATATGGCTCAGGAGCTTTTTCCTCAGTACAAGGGCATTGAAAAACCTTCTGACTTGCCCCCAGAGTATCAAAAGGAGCTCAATGATACTTTGCATGAAATTGATAGCATTACGCACCAAATGACCAAGGGAAATGCTCCAGTTAAGACACATAAACATAAAAATATGGTGTAATGGCAGACGAAAAGCGTGATTTACTTTGTTATATTTGTATTTTAGGCTTTTTAAACTCATCGTAAAGAAACTAGAAATATTTTCTATAATGTTTTTTTCAATAGATTGATAAGGAGTTTTACCCAATGATTACCTTAGATTTTAATGAAGACGGAAGTTTGACCACAGAAAGCATTACCAAGCTGCATGCTACAGTTCAGGATGTTATGGGGGGCAAAAAATCCCTTATGGAGGCTCTTCAATTAAGCCCAGAGCAATTTGAGGCTCTCTATGCTGTGGGGCATAATACCTATGTTGCAGGCAAATATGAGGATGCGGCCAATTTCTTTGGTGTTCTCATTTCAATTCAACCTTATGATGCCAGACTCTATATGGGCTTTGCGGCCAGTTTGCAAATGCAAAAAAACTATGAAAATGCCGCACTTTTTTATCAATGGGCTTGTGGTATAGATCAACAAGATCCCACCCCCATGTTCCATAGTGCCGAATGCTATATGGCCATGGATGATGTAGCAGGTGCAAAGTCTGCACTTATCTACACATTGAAGCGTATTGAAGGCAATACGACAGATTATACGGCACTAAAGAATAAAGCAGAAGTTATGCTTTCAAATCTTAATGTTTAATATAAGGACTGATATGAACACGATTACAACTTCATCTATGAATACTGATGTGGAAAAGTTACTAAGCTCGGGCGATGCCAGCGCCATGTTCTCGCATGCGCAAGCATTGTCACAATCGGCGGTAACTGCCAGTCAAGAGTTGCAGAAAGTGCAACAAAGTAAAACCAGTACACAACTTAGCAGTGACACCCCCACGGTAAGCACAAGCACATCCGCAAGTGTACCATGTTTAAGCGCTCCTAAGATAAGTGCTAGCAGTATGATGTTGATGCTTATGACATTACAAACAGATGCCAATAATGAAGCAGTGGCTGGGGGGCTTGAAAATTGTGAAAATCAACAAGTAAAAGTGGCTGAGGAAAACGAAGCAAGAGCCAATGATATGGTTGGATACTATGAAACCATGCGTCGCCAAGAGGATGTCAATGGCGGTATGTCCATAGGTAATATCATCTTATCGGCTATTATGTTGGCTACAGCAGCCATTGCCACTGTTGTGGCAGCAGGCTTTACCATTGCCACCGGTGGCGCCGGTATTGTGGCCTTGGCAGGTAGTATTGCAGGTTTGGTTGCAGCCGCGTCTAGTTTTACGACTTCCATTTTAAATTTGCCACAAGTGCAAGAAAAATTAAGTGAAAAGGGGGCCATGGCAGCAAATATTGTGCTTACAATTATAACCATAGCTTCTACTGTTGTTGCTGTCGCATGCGGTATTGGCGCTGCCAAAGCTGCAAAAAGTTGTGTAGATTTAATGCGTAAAGGATGCCAAGGTATTATGGCTGCCGTTCAATTTGTAGAAGGGGCCGCCAATACCGCTTCGTCAGGTATGTCTATTGCTACAAGTGCTATTAACTATCAGGCCAGCGAAGCACAACGAACTTTAGATCAGCACAATATTAACCTTGAAGAGCTTCAAGCAGATTTCGATGTTTCTATGCAGAATCTAGAAATTATAATGGATAGTTATGCTGCCATGGTGGATAGTACATCAAAGATGATACAAAACACCATGCAAGGTGCAAAATCCGCTGCAACACTTTCTGCCTAGTGTTGTTCACTGCAAAACTACTTACTACTTTAACAGTCCATGTGAAAGTGTAAGATGCGGTAGAGTAAAAAAAGTTACATTACATGTGATGACAAAAAATTTTAATTTTCTACTCCCCATCAAGCAGAGTATTCTTTCAAAAGACTGAGACTATATATTAGGAGAGACATATGTCTAATTTAACTGTTGGTGCACAAACAAATACTGTACATACCCAGCAAAGCGCTGAAACCTCAACTGTTCAAAATACGCAGCAAGTAACAGCAAGCACAAGTGCGCAAGATATTCCCACACAAAGTACCACTGTAAACAGTGAAGCAAAACCAAGTTTACCCGCGGTAGGTACCACCGACGTAGAAGGTGCCTCAAACTTTGCTTCTATGTATGTAGAGCTTATTGTCCTAATGTGTGAAACTAACCGCAATAGCTATGAAGCCAATAAAGAAGCGGCTCAAGCAGAAATCAAAATACGCGTAGAACAAATGGAAAATGCAGCAGAAACACGAAAAACTGCCGCCATTGTTGGTCTTGTTTTAAGTGTTGTGGGAGGCGCTATTGGTATAGTTGGTGGTGTTTATGGTGGTATTTCTAGTGGGAGAAATGCTACAAAATTAGCAAAGGGCGCTAGCCCCGCTACCCTTGAAGCTAGTACCGCTAAAATACAGTCTATAAGTGTTGCACTTCGTGGTGCACAAGATGTTATGTCAACCACTGGCCAAAGTACCAGCTCCGTTATGAACTCCAATGCAGATATGATACAAGCTCAAGCCGAAGAAACAGAAGCTGACAGACAACTTTCTATTTCAAATATGCAACAGTTTCAGCAGCTCATGAGTAAATTTAATGAAGTTTTAGCTACTTTCTTGGATGCAAAAAATAAATCTGCCAGTGCAGCGGCGCAAGCATAAAAGCTCTAAAAAGGAAGATACTATGTCCAGCTATATAACTAATACAGATTATAATAGTAGCACAGGCTTTTTTGAAATCACCAGCACCAATGCAGATGGTACCACCAGCACGCAAAATGTGAATTTTTCTACCATGTGTATGATGTTCTCATTAAATTCTTTAAATGCGCAAGATGAAGTTTTCACTACGCAATTTCAAGAAGCACAAGAGCAAGTGAATACTATGACTATGATTAACGATTGCATGCAAATGCTTAATACCTATGCCGATATCGCCGCCAATGCCGATGGCGACAGCATAAGACTTGATGGCATGGTTGCCTGTGATCTCCTTGCTAATTCACTACTAATACCAATGACTGGAGACCTTGAAACTCTCACCATTACCGATGAAAACGGACTTACATTTTGTGTTTATTATGAAAAAGGTTCTGATGCTGAAAAGTGGCTCACTGTCTATATGCCCGCACTTGTCTCCTCCGGCCTGATACAAGATGGAGGTATTGGTATAGATTGCAGTTTCAATGAAGACCAGCTTTCTGCTACCATGGAAAATTTGCAGTCAGCGCAATCTACGGTGTCTAGTCAAAATGAGCAGCAAATGCTCATAACTAACGATGCCGCCAGCAAGCGAACTTCTATTTTGCAAATGGCGCAAAGTCTCATGCAAGCCGCAGCAGATTCTAGAAAGTCTGCGGCGCAAAGTTAATATTATTTCATTACTATGAAATAATAAGGATAAATTATGTCATCTTATATCACAAATACAGATTACAATAGTAACACAGGCTTTTTTGAAATCACCAGCACCAATGCAGATGGTACCACCAGCACGCAAAATGTGAATTTTTCTACCATGTGTATGATGTTCTCATTAAATTCTTTAAATGCGCAAGATGAAGTTTTCACAACGCAATTTCAAGAAGCACAAGAGCAAGTGAATACTATGACTTTGATTAACGATTGCTTGCAAATGTTCAATACGTATAACCCTGTTCCGGAAGATGAAACCTCAACGTTAACCTCAGACGATATGGCTACATGGATGAATGTTTACCGTCCAAACCTTATAGATACAGGGCTTGTAGACGACAGTTACTGCATTGGTACCGATGGTGCGTTCAATCAAGAAGAGTTAGACAAATTCATGGAAAATTTGCAGTCAGCACAATCTACAGTGTCCAGTCAAAATGAGCAACAAATGCTCATAACTAACGATGCCGCCAGCAAGCGAACTTCTATTTTGCAAATGGCGCAAAGTCTCATGCAAGCCGCAGCAGATTCTAGAAAGTCTGCGGCGCAAAGTTAATATTATTTCATTACTATGAAATAATAAGGATAAATTATGTCATCTTATATCACAAATACAGATTACAATAGTAACACAGGCTTTTTTGAAATCACCAGCACCAATGCAGATGGTACCACCAGCACGCAAAATGTGAATTTTTCTACCATGTGTATGATGTTTTCATTAAACTCTTTAAATGCGCAAGATGAAGTGTTTGCTGCTCAATTTGCCGAAGCGCAAGAGCAAGTCAATACTATGACCATGATTAACGATTGCATGCAAATGCTTAATACCTATAATCCTGTTGAGGGTGATGAACTAAAATCATTAAATGCTGAAGACATGGAAGCATGGAAAAATATTTATTATCCTAACCTTGTACAAACAGGGCTTGTGCAAGATGGCAGTAATCCAGATCCAGCTTATGGCATTGGTAACGATGGTAAGTTTCACCAAGATGAATTGGACAATTTTATGGAAAATTTGCAGTCAGCACAATCTACAGTGTCCAGTCAAAATGAGCAACAAATGCTCATAACTAACGATGCCGCCAGCAAGCGAACTTCTATTTTGCAAATGGCGCAAAGTCTCATGCAAGCCGCAGCAGATTCTAGAAAGTCTGCAGCACAATCATAGCAGCCTTTTAGCTTTTCCTACAAAAATTTGCATGTACGGGTTTTTGTAGGAAAAGTATAGTAGGGCTATTTAGATTGCCTTTGAAAAACAACTTGACCTTTGTTGTAACCTATGTAATGATTTGAAGATATTGTATTTTAATTACGCAAGGACACAGATTATGCTTCAGCGCTCACCGTTTTATATTCTATTTTTACTTTTTGCATTGCTCCTTCTTCCTATGCACAGCAAAGCTGCTTCCTTCCGTTATAGCGCTGAAAATACACCTCTTCCAGATTTTCTTTGTGCTTATGCCTCACACCTTTCTAAAGCGTGTAATGTATCACCAAGCATTAAAGGCACCATTAATGGTGAATTTACCTTCAATAGCGCGCAGGAGTTTATGGGCTTTATTGATAGGTCCAAAGATATTTCCACCTATATGAACGCTTCTAGTATGTTCTTTGACTTAAAGTCAGCCCTGCAAAATG
This sequence comes from uncultured Desulfovibrionaceae bacterium, assembly GCA_964490475.1. GTDB lineage: Bacteria > Desulfobacterota > Desulfovibrionia > Desulfovibrionales > Desulfovibrionaceae > CAYJAD01. Next base: position 3,756 of record CAZBDD010000009.1, on the reverse strand, counting down.
AAGTTATTCCTTTAGGGCATACTGGTGTTTCTGGCCTCAAGGCCAACTTGCGTCAAATGGGTGCTTTTGATCCCCAATATCCCTTACGGTCAGGACAAGGTGGGGTCATGGTTATGATTACGGCTCCCAAACCCTATGTGGATATTATCCGTTCTATTGCCAATACGCTTATTCAAACGGCACCGCCTCTTCCCAAGGTGACGCGCGTTTTTCGTTTGAAACATGCTTTTGCCGAAGATGTTACCATAAATTTAGGTCAACAAAATCAAACTTTGCCCGGTGTTGCTTCTCTTTTACGTCAATTGGTGGGTACGCAAGATATTAAAAATGCTAACAACAGCCAGCCTAGTTATCCGGGCCAAGTAAATAGAAGAATGGGGCAAGGATTGGCGCGTTCAACAGGAACGCAAGGCTATGTGCCCACACAAATGGATGTTCAAGGCAGACAGCCCGCGGCTATAGCTTCGCCCGCCATGCAGACGGGGGCGCGTATTTTGGCAGACCCTCGTCTTAATGCCATCATCATTTGGGATGAAGAGCATTTGATGCCCTTTTATAGAACTGTCATTGAAGAACTAGATAAATCTGTTTTATTGGTAGAAATTCGTGCTGCTATTGCTGATATTAATGTAAACAGCATGCGTTCTTTGGGCTTGTCTTATCAATTTAATGGTCCAGATGTGGTAGGCGGATTTAATACAGGAACAGCCGTTGATCCTTTAAACTTTGCCAGCACTGTGGGGCAGGGCGCTCAAGTAACGACCATTTTCACCAATGGTATAGATACTCTTATGGCGCGTATTCAAGCTTTAGAAACAAAAGGCGAAGCCTCTGTGCTTTCTCGCCCCACCATACTTACATCAGACAATCTTGACGCCGTATTGCAAAATACCAAGACTTTTTACGTACAAGTGCAAGGCTATCAAACTGTAGACCTTTTTGATGTAACCTATGGAACCGTTTTACGTGTAAAGCCACAAATTGTACAACAAGAAAATGGAAAACCTCTTGTAAAACTTGTTATTAACATTGAAGATGGCGTGAGCACACCACCTACTTCCGGCTCTGGTTTAAATTTGCCGCAAGTGGGCAGAACCACCATTAGCACTCAAGCTGTAGTAGGCAATCAACAAGCCCTCGTTATAGGTGGGTATTATTATGAAACGAAACAAGTTATTGCCAATGGCTTGCCCTTGCTTATGCATATTCCCATCATAGGGCATCTCTTTAAAACGGAAGAAGATATTATAAACAAACAAGAGCGGTTGTTTATAATATCACCGCGTATTATTGACCCGCAAAATATTCCAAATTTACCGCCTAGCCTTAATACGGCTTTTGATAAGACTTTGCATCCTATTGTCACCCCAAAGCCTGCCAGCGGTTGTGCTAGTAGTGTTAGTATGACACCAGTAAGTAGGCAAGTGACACCGGTTAATGGGCCTACTGTATATCCCGTGCCAGCTCCCGTTGGTGGCTATCCTGTGGTGCAGCAACCTGTGCCTATGGGATATCCTATGATGCAAACTATGCCTATGGGCTACCCTGTGGGCTACCCCATGGCGCAGCCAGTATATCGCTAAAGCTTCATAACACAAACATGAGGAACAACTGTGACAAGAGCTTTACGCATACTTTCAGGGCTTCATACAGGGGCTCATATTCACCTCACAGAAGGGGATTGGCAACTCGGTAGCGATCCTCTATGTGACATATTAATAAGTGATCTTGCTCCACAGCAAGGTGTTTTGCGTATACAGAGCGACGGTACCATATATTTCACTCCTTATGTTGAACAAGGGCAAGTAACGCAAAATATATTAGAGGAAAGTCCCATCCCTGAAGAGGGAAGCGTTGTGCCTTTGTATACATGCGTAACTCTAGGCGACATACACATAGCTCTTGGGGAGGAAAATGCCCCTTGGCCGCAAATTACTCTTCCTCATGAGAAAAAAAAGTCTGTTGAAAATGTTCCAGATTCTTTAGATATTTCTTCTGAACCTAAAGAAAATACCACTGTTCAGACTTCCCCCATTCAAGAAAAGGAAAAACCTGCGCAGGCTTCTCCTTTGTTTTTAGCAGCACAGCCCTTGAAGAAGGGTAAAAAAATAGTTTTACGAGTTTTGCTTGCAGGACTTTTGCTTACCTTAACCTTAGGTGGCATTTGGACAATGAATACGCCCACTACAGAAGAAAATGAACGCCAAGATATTGAATCGGTAATAGAAGCTTTATTGGTAGACATGTCACCAGCGTATTTATATGGCACAGCTCCTTTTACTATTGAAAAAACAAAAGAAAATTCATGGTATGTGTGTGGTGCGGTAGAAAAGGCTGCCATACAAGAAAAGTTAGAGCTTGCACTACAGGGTTTGCCTTTTACTGTCACAAGCACTATTGCAGTATTACCTGATGCACAGCAAAGCCTTGAAACACATATCAAAAAACAGGGTAGTCTTTTACAAGTAAAAATAAGCTCTCATGGTTTACGTTTATTAGGATATATTTATGATGAAAAGGTATTGAACGATCTTCTTCTTCCCTTGCAAGAAGAGGTACAGTGCTTATATTTACAAAAGGACGTAGTTTTTTGGGAACAATTACAAAATCCCATAACGGAAAGTCTTAATGCCTTAAATTTACAGTCTGTTGTTCAAATGAGCCCCGGTTCTTATGGTCTTACGCTGGCATTTAAGGCTCTTTCTTTGGAGCAACAAGAAAAGTTGAAAACTTTTTTGCAAGAAGTGAAAGATATGACTAGGGGTGTTTCGCCTTTTATAAAAATAGCTCCTATCTCACAAATAGAGTCAAAAAAGGAAGATAAAAATGTATCTTCTGACCTAAAAAGTTTGAATGAATTTTGTCAGAAAATTACAATTGAAGGGAAAGGTTCGCAACTACATATACTGTATGGCAAAAAAGAGTTTTCACGTGGGGCACATTTGCCAAATGGGCTTCAAGTGCAAGAAATTACAGATAAGTATGCAACTTTTACTTTGAATGAGCGTTTGCTGTATTGTCCGAGATAGGTAATATATATTTTTTAATTTGTTATTGATTGAGGTTTTTTATGGATATTTATGATGCAAATTTTTCACTAGAGGCTGCTTTTCAAGAAAATGCTGAAGAAGCATCAAAAACACTCTCTGCTGCTCTTAACGCACAATTGCAGCAGGTAGATGCTGCTTTGAGTAAGGGGCTTGCCCCTCAAGAATATGCTGAGGCACAGCACTTGCGCACAGCTCTTTTGGCAGCTCAGGGTATTGTTACATTAAAGTACAATGCGTTAGCAAAATAACCTTTACAGCACAAAAATGGAGTTATTATGAGTGATACTTCCCATGCCGCATTAGGCAGTATGACCAGCAGTATTGATAGTCTTTCTGCAGAAATTGCAGCTTTTGCCAGTAAAGATGAATTAAGCGAAGCAGATATGCTTGAATTTAACATGTTAGCCAGTGAATATTCTATGATGATGTCCCTAGCTAGTGGGCTTATAAAAACACTTACTGACGCAGAGCAATCTGTAGCACAAAAAATGTAATATCTTGAGGTTGTAATGCAAGTAACACAAGAAACTGCAAGCCTTTTGGGAAAAATAGCTCTACATGGCCTCTGGTCTGGCTATATACGTCTTAGCGAAGAAATCTTTCAAAGCCTTATTCCTTTGCGCAAAGAAAGTTGTGGGCCTGTTTTGGGGCTTGCTATGTGCTATGCTCATAGGGGGAATCATGAAAAAGGTATAGAAATTCTGGA
>CAZBDD010000008.1:1457-15869 GCA_964490475.1 uncultured Desulfovibrionaceae bacterium | reverse complement strand
ATTGGGAAACATATTTTCCTTCAAATGTCGCTCCGTGTTCACAAAAATTTGTTATATTTTCGCCGTATATTTCAACACCATCTTGTACTGTTTTGACCAGAACTTTTATTTCTGGTTGATTGGCATTTATACACATTAAACTGTTTTCCTCTTCGGTACAATCAGCTGTAAAATCGCATACGGCAGTGTTATCCAGGCGAAATATTTTTATAATTAAGGACTATATGTTAACTCGATGTGAAGTTAAAGTGAGTTCACCTTTAAAGCCTTGTGCTTTATAGGTGTACGTACCAGCAGTAAAGCTTGTCCAACCTTGCTCTCTAAGACCAATTTCTTGATGGTTGGCAGCGGCGAGAGCATGTACACTTGAAAAGAACATGCATACCAAGGCAAGTGAAAATATAATACCTTTCATATAATACCTACTATGAGTTAAATAATCTTTGCTTTTCAATTTCTTATATGCTCAATCCCTTATTGCCTACAATGACCTCAATGTCAAATTTTCACAGTTGCAAAAAAATTTTAGTATACATTACATTTCTTGCTTGACGAAATAAAGCAGAATAATTAGAAAACTTCTCCGATAAGTTACGCTCTGTGCTTGAGGGCTTTATACTTAAAGCATGTTCCATGGTATACCCATGAGTTAAAAGAAGTTTAGAGCGATATACATATTGAAAATTCTATCCCATATCGAAGATTTTTTTGATTTTTTCTGTGTACTCTATAAAAAACAGTAACCCACATTTTAGAATTATTATGCCTCTATTGAATCGTAAAACAATCCGTTTAGTTTTTTTCCTTTGCCTCCTTTATATTTCATGGGGCTCAGCATTTTTGGGTAATAAAATAGCCTTGGAATATTTCCCCGGTTTTATGCTCACTGGCATACGTTTTTCTGTGGCGGGTTTACTGCTTTTACTGTATACTTATCTGCGCAAAGAGCAATCACGCATAGGAATGAGCGATGTGAAATATCATTGCCTCACCGGTTTTCTTTTAGTATTCATTAGTAGTGGGCTTGTATCTAAAGCACAACACCTTGGTGTCCCCTCAGGTATGACAGCCATACTTTTTGGTGCTGCTCCCATTTGGCTTATACTTGGGCAATGGCTTTTTTGGGGCGGAAAAAAACCTACGCTTTGGCAAGGCTCTGGTCTTATTTTGGGCTTTTCTGCTCTTATGGGGCTCAACATACATCAAGGTATAGGCGGAGAAACATCATTGCTAGGGCTTGGCATGATACTTTTTGCCAGTTTAATCTGGGTATATGGTTCTCACTATTCCCAAGAGCATCAATACGACACCACACTTTCCATCTTACGTTCAACGGGTTTATTACTCCTCATGGGTGGCATACAAACATTATGTATAGCTTTATTCATGGGCGAACGCGTTGATATAATAAATCTTCCTTTACAGGCCTACCTTGCTGTAGCTTTTTTAATACTATTTAGCTCTGTTATTGCTTATACCACCTATATTTGGCTTCTTTTTAATTCAAGAGCTATTGTGGCGCTCTCTTACGAATATGTGGTGCCTGCCATTGCCATTTTTTTAGGTGCTTTGCTCGTTCATGAAAAAATAGACAACATTATGATTATAGCCAGTGTGGTGCTTATTTTTTCCGTATTTCTTATCACCTCCAGCGATAGAAAATAAGTTTAAAATAAGATTATAAAAGAAACACTGGTGATTTTTTTTTTTGGCGCGAGCAAAAGTTTCCCCCAGAAAAAGTAATGCATCAGCGTCTCATAAAGTGCTTATTTGCTGGGGGGCGAGTAATACTTTAAGCTCTGGAGTATCTTTTACCATATCTAAAGCTTTTGCATTTACCTTTGCCCCGTGCTTAAGGAGTAATTGCACAATTTCTGTGTTTATTGGCAATTTTGCATACTGCGGATTTGTTTGTGAGGCATTGCCTCTAAACCATTGCGGCCATATTTGTTTTTGCCTGCTAGGCCCCAGCCTTGAATAGGTATAGCCTTTATCTTCACTGTTTTCCCCAAAAAGTTTCCATCGTGTGGGCTCTAAGGCATGAATTAATGCTGTATCTCCCCATTTGTCCACAAGATCAACATTGGCGCCATTATCCAGTAACAGCTTTACGGCTTCGGGGTTTTTTTCCATACAAGCAAACATAAGCGGCGTCATGGCTGCTTGAAAAGTAATTTGCTCTTTAGGGATTTGCGCATTAATGGAAGCTTTGGCGTCTAGTAGTAGCTGCATAATTTCCACATTCCCTTTCCATGCTGCATGGGCTAGGGCTGTATTGCCCCCTGCATCCATAATATCAACATGAGCATTTTTGGCAAGCAAAAGCTTCACTATAGCAGCATTTTGACGCGCGGAAGCTAAAATGAGGGGGGTATAGCCAAAAATATCTTCTCTGTCTGCGTAGGCACCGTGCTCCAATAAAAGTTCTGTGCTTTCAATATAATCACCTAAGATAGCATTGATGAGGGCAGATTCACCATAAGTTGTGTTAAAGTTATGCGGGTGTTGTAGGAGTAGGGCACGTAGGCTATATATACCGCGAGGATACAATTTTTCTGAAAGAGTTTCTTCCCATTGAATCGGGTAGGGGGCATTATCGTCCTTTGTTACGATGTGCACATTTTCCTTGCTTCCACCGAGCAAAAGGGCAATTTCTTCATATCCATACGCTTGCGCCAACATAAGGGCAGTACGCCCTGTACTATTTTTAATAGTGGTGTCGGCGCCGTGCTTAAGCAAAAGCTTTACTACATCTGTATGCCCATTAACGCTGGCCTTCATGAGTGCTGTGGCAAAATAAGGTCTTTTTTTACTTGCTGTAGCGTTAATGTGAGCACCGTGTTTTAACAAAAGCTCAACAATATCTTTGGCACCGGCCTCAGCAGCTAAAATAAGAGCACTGTCTCCATACTCGGTTTCCTTTGTGTCAAAATTGACTCTGTCATTGACGCGAGCCCCGTGTTGAAGCAAAAGTTTTACCATGGCAAGGTGTTTATTTGCGCTTGCTGCCATCAGGGCTGTGCCATCGCGTGCTGGCAAATGTACGTTAGCCCCATTTTCTAGCAGCCACTTTGCTACAGCTATGTGCCCATTGGCTGCGGCATAAAAGAGGGCTGTACCTCCATTGGCATCTATGTAGTTTTGTCTTTCATTCCAAACATTGGCATTAATGTCTGCTTTATGTTGTAATAAGAATTTTACTGTTTCAAGGTGGCCATTGGCCGCGGCCATGATGAGGGCAGAATGTCCAGAATACGTAAAAATGTTTATTTTTGCACCACGGGCCAGTAAAAGGCGCATGGCTTTTATTTGTCCTGCGCCGGCAGCTTGCATAAGCGCTGTTTCATCATAGGGGTCTGGGGCAGCATTGACTTGGGCGCCAGAATCCATAAGCAAACGCATGGTTTTTACATGCCCCTTTTCTGCGGCTAAACCAAGGGCAATGTTTTTGGCGTCATAATACTGTTCATCTTTAAAATCTATTTGCTTTAAAAGTTTACGCACAGTTTTTATATCGCCGCGTGCGGCTGCCTGTTCAAATTTTTCTCTGGAATCGGCAAAACTTAAAGTAAAAGGACTGAGAGTAAAAAGAAAAGAAAATAAAAAGACACATAAGAAGAGGCGCTTTGTCATGCTGTTACTCCTTTAATGGCAGTAGGAATCATGAAAGAAATATAGCAAGTTTTGCTTAGTTTTGGAAGCTTTTGTACGTGTTTTTTTATAAAATCATCCTAAAGATGAGAAGGTAAAAGAAGGCTTATATAACACCGCAAAAAATCATTACAAGAATGATATGGCTTGAGCTCGCTGAAAATGGGAACTAGCTCAGAATGAAAGCGTTTTGATGGGATGGGGGGAGTTTGAGGGGGGGGAGGGAACTTTTAAGTTTTGGCACTTGTCCCTTTAGAGGAAAGTTCCCTTTCCCCCTCAAGAAAAGAAGTGATCTGTGTTTTTTATTTCTTTTTTTGAGCAAGCATATCCCTAAGCCATTGGTACCAATCATTAAGACCTTCTTGGTTACGGCAAGAGACTTCAAAAATAGGTAAATTTTTATTGAGCTTTGTGGAAAAATCACGCGCTCTTTGCATGTCAAAATCTACATAAGGCAATAAATCTACTTTGTTTAATACCATGGCTTGAGCTAAATTAAAGAGCAGGGGGTATTTTTCTGGTTTGTCATCGCCTTCGGTAACACTGAGCAAGGCTACTTTAGCATCTTCACCACAGTCAAATTCAACAGGGCATACTAAGTTACCGACATTTTCAATGAAAAGAATATCAATTTCTTGCAAATCAAAAGATTTTAAGGCTTCCATAATCATACTGCCATTAAGGTGACAGCCCCCATCTGTATTGATTTGCACAGCTTTGGCACCGGTGGCAGCCACGCGACGGGCATCATTATCTGTTTGCAAGTCGCCTTCTATGACAGCCATACGCATTTCTTGGCGTAAATCGGTAAGGGTGCGTTCTAGTAAAGATGTTTTTCCGGCACCGGGGGAACTGATAAGATTTAAGACAAGTATACCGTGCTGCGCAAAAAGTTCACGCAAGTCGGCAGCCACTCTATCATTGGCTTCAAGCACATTGCGTACTACAGGAATTTCCATGATTTACCTTTATTGAATTTTATAGGATAAAAGAAGTTGCAGGTAAGCTGTTATTCTGCTTCAAGGTGCTGCACCGAGAGCTCTCGCCCTTGAAGTACTTCATGACCAAGGGGGGATTGACAGTGCGAACATGGGGAAAAAATTTCACCTTCGGTAGGGCGAAATTCTTTTTCGCATTGACCGCAACGCAAAAGAAGGGGCACTTCTTCTAATTCTAGTATGGCGCCTTCGTGGGGGCCACCTTTTAAGACAGCCTCAAAACAAAATTGTAGAGAGTCTGCCACCACTTGCGATAAAGCACCATAACGCACTCGCACCAAAGTCAGTTTTGTACATTGGTGTTTTTCGAGCTCTTGCTCTACGATGCCCATAATATTTTCTGCTATTGCCATTTCATGCATGAGGGCATAGTAGCGAAAATGAGCGTATAAGTCTAGTAGTCTAAACTTTTTTTCCTTTACAATTGCTTTGACAGTACGAAAACAAATGTTTACACTAATATAGGTAATGTCTTTGAAATTTTAAATATTTTCCGCATGAAATGCTTATTGAGGGCCCATGCCTTTTTCTAAAAAATATCTTCTTTCTTTCTCATATATATGGATTCTTTTTATACTCGTTATGCTTTATGGCATTTCTATACCATTGGCGTGTATTCCTGGGCCTATGCCCTTAACTGTTTCAGAAGTTTGGCACTTGCTCGGGGTGAGACTTGGGGTATTTTCAGCAGAAAATGTAGATGCTTCGGCACTCTTGGTAGTGGGGCAAATACGGTTTACACGGGTAATTTTGGCAGTACTTTGTGGTGGGGGATTAGCTGTGGCAGGGGTGGCTTTGCAAGCTGTTTTACGCAATACCTTGGCTGATCCTTTTACTCTGGGTATTTCGGCAGGGGCTGCTTGTGGTGCTAGCATAGCGCTTACTTTGTCTGCATCCATGACGGCATCCCTCGTATTGTTTTTACAGCAATGGCATTTGGGCTTTTTGGCGTGGTTTGTGGATACAGGGGGATTGGTAAGTCTTGCTGCTTTTGCTGGAGCCTTACTAGCTTTATTTCTGGCTTTGTTGCTAGGCAGTGGTAGCATACATACTACAGGTAGCGGTGCAGGCCAACGCGAAGGCATTATTCTTGCTGGTATTGCCGTAGCCACTTTCTTAGGAGCCTTAGTAGCACTTATCAAAGCCCTTAATGAGGAATCAGTCACAAGTATTGTTTTTTGGATTATGGGTTCTTTTCAAGGGCGTACATGGGATGCTGTGCCTTTTTTATTGTGGCCTTTATTTTTTGGTCTTGTGCTTATTGTTTTTCATTGGCGCGATTTAGATATGCTGCTCTTGGGGCAAAGACAAGCGCAAGAACTTGGGGTACATGTGCCGCGTGTACGCTTATGTGTATTGCTAGGAGCCTCTCTTATGGCGGCAGGGTGTGTGGCCGTGGCGGGAATTATAGCCTTTGTGGGTCTTGTGGTGCCGCATGTTTTACGCTTCTTTTTAGGGGCGCGGCATGGCTTGTTATTGCTTGGCGCATGGTTTGGTGGCGGTCTTGTATTGCTTTGGGCTGATGTGCTGGCACGGTCAATTTTGTCAGATGGGCAAGAGCTGCCTGTGGGGGTAGTAATGTCTTTAATAGGCGGACCATTTTTTGCCTTTTTGGTAAGGGCGCGAGCTAAAGGCGCTTGGGGGCAGGGTGGTTTATGATCACGTGCGAAAATGCTTGCGCCGCTTATGGTACACGTTCTGTACTTAGCGGAATAAACTTCACTGCAAAATCTGGCGAGTTTATTGCTATATTAGGGCAAAATGGTAGTGGAAAGACCACTTTATTACGTGTGCTAAGTGGCGTACTACCTGCACTTGTTGCGAAGGAAGGCGAGAAAACGTCGATACATTTACAAGGGCGCTCTTTATGGCGTCTTTCACCTAAACAGAGAGCCAAGCTTGTAGCAGTAGTTCCGCAAAAATTAGATTTTTTGCCTCCTATCACCGTGCAAGAAATGGTGCTTTTGGGGCGATATGCGCATATTTCTTGGTGGGGGGTCTATAGGGAAAAAGATTATGCAGCCGCCTATGCCGCCATGCAAGAGGTAGATATTTGCGCTTTAGCTCAGCGGTATTTGTCAGAGCTTTCGGGCGGTGAATTACAAAGGGTACTGCTTGCTAGAGCCTTGGCACAGCAAAGCCCTATTTTGTTATTAGATGAGCCGGCAGCGGCTTTGGATTTAGCGCGCATGCAAGATATTTTTCAGATTTTGGAAGATAAATGTGCTCAAGGTACCTTGGTGCTTACGGTCATGCACGATGTAAATATGGCCGCCTTATATGCTACGCGTATACTTGCCCTAAAACAAGGACGTTTAGCTCTGGATGGTGCCGTGCAAGATGTCTTTACAGAGCAAAATTTGCGATATATTTATGATATGGATTTACACATTTTTGCGCATCCTGTACTGGGGGTACCGCAAGCGTGTCCATCGAAAAAAAATAAGGAAATACCGTATGTTTAAAAAATACATTTTTATTATTCCCCTCTTTACATGGGCTTTGTGTCTCTTTGCACCAAGTTTTGTTGCCAAAGCCGCTACAACTCAAAATAATTCTGCGCAAACTGTGGCAGGCACAGCAAAGCAAGACGGCAGTATTCGTATTGTGGATGACACTGGTTATGAATTGGTATTAAAAACACCAGCAAAGAGGGTTATTGCCTTGTATGGCGCTTTAAGCGAGCTGATGTTGGCATTGGACTTAGGGGATACCCTTGTGGCGCGTACTGCTGCTGATAGGCGTATTGTAGGCCTGAAGCACTTACCAGCTGTGGGTACGCATATGCGCCCCAATCCTGAGCTTATTGTAAGTTTAAAACCCGATGTAATTTTACAATTTTTGGGGCGTGAAGAGGCAGCATCTCTAGGGCTTGGCTTACGCAAAATGGGTGTGCCTGTGCTCTTATTTCACTTAGAAAGCTTTGAAGATATGTTTTCTGTGCTTACACGCCTTGGAAAAATGGGCGGAAAGGAAGCTAAAGCTACAGAATTGGTAAAAGGGTATCGTAAGCGTATTGGCGATCTTCGCAATATACTTTTGGATATACCAAGGGTTTCTGTTTTTTATGAGGTTCGTTATCCAAATTTATTGGGGGCGGGTCCAAAATCTATTGTGGCAGATATTATAAATGTTGCTGGAGGGCGAAATATTCTTACCACCGATGAGCGTTTGGTGCGCCTTAATGAAGAAGAGTTGGTGTACAAAAATCCTGAAGCGTATATTATTCAAAAAGGCCCCATGAATCCAGATCCTAGGCCTGTGGATGAAAGACCCCATTATGCCACATTACAAGCGGTAAAGAATAAGCGTGTACTTGAAGTCTCTGAGCTTGAATACGCTCGGCCTGGGCCAAAATCTGTGGATGCTGTAGAAAAACTTGCAAGATGGTTACACCCCACAGTGGATTTTACTGTAAAAAAGCCTTAACATTTCGTTAAAAAAGAATAATTCGTTGAAAAGGAGCAATCTGCCTAGGCAGACTTGTTTTTTATTCCGGGTATGTATGTCTTGATACGCTTTTAATTTTTTAAGAGGCTTGAAAAAAATGTAATGCACTTACTTTAATAGGATATGTAAAATTATAAAATATTTAAGTGGATAGTTAGAGAATGCATGTGGCGTATTGTCTGGTTCTATTTTCAAGAATCGAATAAATCGCGGGGAGCGTGGTCTCAATAAACTTGCCTTTCTTTAGAAAATACAGTATTTGTTGACTTCTAACACTTCATATTATTTATCACATACTGCACCTTAAACCTAAGGAAAAATCATGTTAAAAAACAAATCTATTGGTTTTAAAATCTACACAATTTTGCTTTCTGGCATCGTAATTATGCTTGGTATTGTCGTGGCTTTTTACTTTGGCATTAATCACATTTCTAATGAAAGTAGTGCACTGGCTGGCAAGCAAATGTATGAGTTGCAAAAAGACCGCATTAAAGACATTACATTGGCGGCAGCCAAAGGTCTTGAAGATCAAATATATGGTAAACCAAAAGAAGAACAGTTAAAAATCATTGATCAATTTCTTACAAAATCACGTTTTGATACCAATGATTCGGGATATTTTTTCCTCTATGAAGAAACTACGGTGCGATTGCATCCTGTAAATAGAAAGATTCAAGGTGAAGACATAGGCCACTCTAGAGATTCTGAAGGGGTTTATTTTATTCGTGAATTACTTAATGCAGCAAAATCCGGCGGGGGTTTTGTAACCTATATGTACCCAAAGCCGGATGGGAAAATTGATCAAAAAACGGCCTATTCTGTGATGATTAGCGGAACTAATTATTGGTTTGGTACCGGTGTTTATACAGAGAATGTGGCTTTATTAGAAAATCAATTACATAAAAGCATGACACAACAAGCCAACACTATTGAATTATACCTTGTATTAGCTGTATTGGCTCTTATCATTATCATGTTCATAGTATCTGTTAGAATTATTAAATCCATTACTGGGCCTATTTCACTTTTGACGAATATTTCAACAAAGGTAGCCGAAGGCGATTTGAGCGCAGGAAATCAAGTGAACAACGATGCACAAGATAGTGCCATTGGTGATAGTAAAAATGAAATCGATATTATGTCTCGTGCCATAAGTCGCATGGTATCCTCTTTGCGCGAAAAAATTCAAGATGCTGAAAACGCCATTGAAGAAAGCAAGAATAACGCAGCCCAAATTCAAAAAGCCTTAGAAGCCGCGGCTGTGGCCGAGCAAAGTGCTAATACTAAAACAAAGCACATGCTGGAAGTTGCAGATAATTTAGAAGAAGTAGTGAATAGGCTGTCTTTTGCCTCGGAAACATTGGCGCAAACCATTAGTGAATGCGAGCAGGGCGCTAATGCACAAGCTAAACAAATTACAAATACATCTGAAGCCATGGAAGAAATGAGCATGACAGTTAACGATGTTGCTCAAAGTGCCAGTTTAGCTTCTAATGTTACTTCGGAAACAGGTGTCAAAGCTCATGATTGTGGACGTATTGCTCATGAGGCCATCAGTAGCATGCAAGACGTACAAAAACTCACCACAAGACTTATGGATGATATGCAAAGCCTTGATGCAAGCTCTAAGTCCATTGATCAGGTTATGGGCGTAATTTCTGAAATTGCAGATCAAACTAACCTTTTGGCGCTGAATGCCGCCATTGAAGCGGCACGCGCTGGTGAAGCAGGTCGCGGCTTTGCCGTTGTGGCCGATGAAGTACGCAAACTTGCAGAAAAAACTATGGATTCAACTAATGAAGTTGCTAAAATTATTAATGAAATACAACAGAATGCAAGCCAGAGCCTTACCCAAACTACAGCGTCCTTTGCTGCCATTGAAAAAGCTACGGATCTTGTGATGCAATCTGGTGAAACATTAACAGAAATTGCTAATATGACCAAAAACTCAGCAGAGCAAGTACATTCCATTGCCACTGCAGCAGAAGAGCAATCTGTGACCACAAAACATATCAAAGATAACATGAATCAAGTGAATGAAATTGCGCTTGTTACCGTGCAAAGTATGGGCGATGCTACACAGTCGGTGCGCGACCTTAAAAATCAGGCGCAAGAACTCACTAATCTCACTAGAAGCCTCAAAGCGGCACAATAAAATAGTGCAGTAAAATAAAAATAGGGCAGTGCCCCTTACTTATATAAATCTCCTGACAGGTATAAATGCTTATCAGGAGATTTTCTTTTTATGAAAATTTTACATATACTTTAACTCAAAAATGATATTATTTTAAATTGTTACTTTATTTTTCAGTGGCGACTAACCATTGGGAAATTATAAAGTAAAATTTTTTTTCAAAAAGATGAAAAAAAATGTTGACGACAGGCAATGTTTTGCGTAGAACTCTTCTCACAGCACGAGTTAACAAGTGTTGCAACAGCGTCCCCTTCGTCTAGCTGGCCCAGGACATCGCCCTTTCACGGCGACGACAGGGGTTCAAATCCCCTAGGGGACGCCATTTTTTTATAGTTAGAAAGTTTTAATTTTACTATCTATACTGTTTTTATAAATCCTTAGAATTTATTTTCTAAGGATTTTTTTATGAAAAAGAAAACCAACAGCACCTGGCTTTACTATTAATTCACCAGTAATATCATTCCTTGCCACTTGCGTGGTCTTTATTAGTGCGTTAGAAAAAGCATCCCAAGAAAAAATAATCAGTGTATATTTAGGTATTTTTTTCTAAATATTTGATTAGATATGAAAAAAGTGCAATCTACTTCAACAGATTTTTTTACATCGATCACGTATGTTTTATACGCTACTCTTTGCAATAAAAATTGCCTTTCTCATAAATTGCACTTTTTGAATGCTTGTGAATTACGATAAAACAAGCGTTTACCATAATTTTTTTATAGTGAATTTTCTAGCTCTTTGTTAGCTCCAGCGATGCGAGGTAAACACGTGACCGTGCATGTTAATAAGCAAGCATTCGCGCCCAGGTAAGCTATTTACAAGAGAAAGAGCTTGCTTTGGTGGCATGGCCGATAAGCCTGTCGCTAAAGCGTCGGCTTCTAAAGCCGTAGGAGCCGTAACAGTCACCGATGTCATATGTTGCGCACTTTGTGAACGACGCGGGTCAATTAAGTGATGATACTTCTTTTGCGCATCGTAAAACATTTCATAATTGCCCGATGTGGCCATGGCTCCTTGTAAAGCAATAGTGGTAAGTGCTGTTCCTTTACGAGCAGGGTTTTCCACAGCTACGCGCCATGGTGTTGTGGAAGATTTTTGCCCTTGAGCCTGAATATCCCCGCCAGCATTGACTAAATGGTTGCTAATGCCATGCTTGCTAAGTACTTGCGAAGCTTGATCTGCAATATAGCCCTTGGCTATACCATCAAGAGTTAGCATCATACCTTGGCGTCCTAAGCGCACATGGTCGGCGCTCATATGCACTTCTTTAGCTAGTATAAGCTCTTGGGCTTCACGTACTGCTTGTGCATCTAAGCGCATGTTTCCTTGAGGGTTTTGCCCTTGTTTATACGCCTGTAGCAAAGGAGCCACTGTAATATCAAAAGCGCCTTCCGTAAGGGTATGCACACGCTGCGCCTTTTGTAAAACATGCATAAGATGTTGTGGTGCGGCTAGCAATTTTCCTGAACGGTTTAACTCTGTAAGTGGTGAGGAAGCATGTCGCGTAAGCTCAGTTTCAAGCGCTTGAATTGCTTCAAAGGCTTGTCCTAAAGCTTCTTCAGCCAAGGTCTTACTTTTATGCACCGCAGAAAGAGTTACGAATGTTCCTAGCATGACACGTGTTTGCGTATGCACTTGTCCAAAATCTTCTTTTAAGGCAGAGCCAAAGGCCTCATGGGGAACAATGGAAGCGAGCAGAGGCTGGCATAGCAACGCAGCACCCATGAGGCTTCCCCCTTTTAGCAAGGCACGTCTACTGACATTTTTTAAAGAATCTTGCGTCATATAACTCTCCTTACTAGCCTTGTGCCTGCGTTTCGTTAGATGGGTTTTGTTCTTGAGCTGCGCTTTCAGCACCTTTTGTAGCAATTTCTAACTCTTTCAAGTGTGCTACTTCTAAGTTATGCGAAAGGGTAGGGCAAGTGGGGCGTAAAATCTTACGCGGGCAAGTGCCTATGCATGCTTCTTCGCAATCTGAGCCGTAACTTAAACATTTTTGTTGATCAATTTCAATTCGGCTATCTTTTGTGCTGATGGCTTTGGCGGGGCAGGCCTTGATGCATTTACCACAGTTAATGCAACCTACTTCGCAAATATCCATAACGGCACGCAATTTATCTTTGGTGGCACATGTTACTGCCACGCGTGCACGTAAGGGGATAAGATCTAAAGAATCGCGTGGACAAGCTTTAATACAAATTCCACAGCCGGTGCATTTTGCAGGGTTAATGACCACCAATCGGTCAACCACTTCCATGGCATCAAAGGGGCATACTTCCACACAATCGCCAAAACCAAGACATGACCATGAGCATAAGTCAGAGCCATTCATAAGAAGGGTAGCGGCAGCGCACGATGGCATGCCGTGGTATTGATAGCGCACAGCCACTTTACCAGCTACTTTGTCACAACGACGAAAGGAAATGTGCGGGTCAGCAGCGCCTACAGATTTTCCTGTAAGTTCACCAATGGTAATACTTGTATCTGCGCTACCGGCTACGCATAAAGATGCCGCTACATTAGCTTCATTTACCACTGCAATGGCATAGCCTTCACAGCCCGCATAGCCGCAACCGCCGCAGTTGGCACCGGGCAGAGCATCCATAACGGCTTCTACACGGGGGTCTTCTTCCACATAAAACACACGAGAGGCCGCAGCTAACACAATGGCCGCCACAAGGCCAAGACCAAATAAGGTCAGAACTGATGTTACTACCATATCATCCTCCTAACTGGTCATGCCTTTAAAGGCGACAAAAGCAAGGGACATAAGCCCTGCCATAATTAACGCAATGGGGGTTCCCATCATGGCCTTGGGTACACGGCATGTATCAAGGCGTTCACGAATACCGGCCATAAGCACCAATGCCAACATAAAACCGGCGCTGGAAGCCACGGCGTACAACATGGAGGTCATGAAGTCATATTCTTCACGTTGTACCAAGATGGCCACACCCATGACGGCGCAGTTGGTGGTAATGAGTGGTAAAAAGATACCGAGGGAAGCATAAAGTGGTGGTACCATTTTTTTAAGAAACATTTCCACAAATTGTACTAATGATGCAATAACAAGAATAAAAACAATTGTTTGCAAGTATCCAAGCTCATAGGGAATGAGCACATATTTTTGCATTGCCCATGTACACGCTGTGGCCATAATGGTAACAAATACTACAGCTCCGCCCATGCCAAGAGCTACGCCTTGCTCTTTGGAACAACCTAAGTATGGACAGTTACCAAGATATTGCGCAAGTACAATGTTGTTAACAAATATGGCGGAGATGAAAAGTTGAAATATATCCATGTCCCCTCCTATTTACTCATGGCGCATGCGCCGCAAGCGGAACAGCCGTGTTTGGGATTTTCTGGTTCTGCAAGGCCCTGACGTTTAGCTTGCCACTTGGTGAAGGCATTCATGCCGCATAAAATGATACCAAGGGCTATAAAAGCTCCCGGTGCTTCTATCATGACAGTAAAGGGCGAGAAGCTTTCCCACATGACAAAATGGCCAAAGAGAGTTCCTGCACCTAATAACTCACGTAAACCACCAAGAAAGGTGAGTGATATGGCAAAGCCAAGACCCATGCCAAGGCCGTCAGCCACAGAAAGGGCAACGCTATTTTTGGCAGCGAAGGCTTCTGCACGGCCTAAGATAAGACAGTTTACTACGATGAGCGGAACGAAAATCCCTAACTGTTGATACAAAGGATAGGCATAGGCTTGCATGAGCAATTCTACCGATACCACAAGGGTGGCAGATATAGCGATAAAACACGCAATACGAACTTTTTTAGGAATGAGATTGCGTAAAAGTGATACTAATAAGTTAGAAAGCACAAGCACGAAGATAACAGCCACGCCCATGCCCAAACCATTATTGGCTGACTTGGTTACTGCAAGTACAGGACACAAACCAAGGAGCAAACGAAATGGGGGTAATTCATTCCAAAGCCCTTTAGTGAATTCTTTCATCATTTGTTGCATACTTTTTCCCCTATGGCCATGCTTTTACAATTTGCTCTTTAAGTTCGGCATAAACTTTTGCCGCATTGGTCACAGCCAATGTGGTACCGGCAGAAGAAACTGTGGCGCCGGAAACAGCGTCAATACTGCCCCCAT